>JBEVLR010000125.1:0-6986 GCA_040509075.1 Burkholderiaceae bacterium
CGCGGACGACGCCCTTGCGGCGGATCACCTTGCAATTGCGACACATTTTCTTGACAGATGCCGAGACTTTCATGGTCTGCTCCTTACTCTCTTCAAACACTCGCTTCGCTCGTCGACCGAGGCGAGCGCGAAAACTTTTTCTTGGCCGGCGCGACCGCCAAGGGCGCGCCGGTCTCCGGATCCAACGTCAGCCCTTGAATTTCGCCTTGGTCAGCAAAGACTCGTATTGGTGGCTCATCACGTAGCTCTGCACCTGGGCCCAGAAATCCATCGTGACGACGACGATGATCAGCAACGACGTTCCGCCGAAGTAGAAGGGCACGTTGTACTTCAACACCAGGAATTCGGGCAGCAGGCAGACCAGCGTGATGTAGATCGCGCCGGCCAGCGTCAGCCGAGCGAGGATCTTGTCGATGTGCCTCGCGGTCTGCTGCCCCGGGCGGATGCCCGGGATGAAAGCGCCGCTCTTCTTCAGGTTGTCCGCCGTCTCATGGCTGTTGAACACCAGCCCGGTGTAGAAAAAGCAGAAGAAGACGATCATCGCGGCGTAGAGCATCACGTAGATCGGCTGGCCCGGCGACAACGCCGACGCGATGTTCTTCAGCCAACGCGTGCTGTCGCCCGTCGCGAACCATCCCACCATCGTCGCGGGCAGCAGGATGATGGACGATGCGAAGATCGGCGGGATCACGCCCGACATGTTCAACTTCAACGGGAGATGCGACGACTGGCCGCCGTAAACCTTGTTGCCGACCTGCCGCTTCGCGTAATTGACCAGGATCTTCCTCTGCCCCCGCTCGACGAACACCACGGCGAAAGTGACCGCGGCGACGATGGCCAGGATGAACAGCGCGACGATCGGATTCATCGCGTTCGTGCTGACCAGCTCGAGCAAGCCGGCGATGGCGCGCGGCAGGCCCGCGGCGATGCCGCCGAAGATCAGGATCGAGATGCCGTTGCCCAGGCCGCGCTCAGTGATCTGCTCACCGAGCCACATCAGGAACATGGTGCCGGCCACGAGGCTGACGACTGCACCGATGCGAAAGGCGAATCCAGGCACCAGCACCAGCCCGGGCGAGCTTTCCAGCGCGACCGCGATGCCGAAAGACTGGAACAGCGCGAGCCCCAACGTGCCGTAACGCGTGTATTGCGTGATCTTGCGGCGACCCGATTCGCCTTCTTTCTTCAGCGCTTCCAGGCTGGGCACGACATAGCCCATGATCTGCATGATGATCGAAGCCGAGATGTACGGCATGATCCCCAGCGCGAAGACCGTGAAGCGCGACAGGGCGCCGCCCGAGAACATGTTGAACAGGCCCAGGATGCCGCTGGCCTGCCCCTTGAACAACTGCGCGAGCTGGTCGGGGTTGATCCCCGGAACGGGAATATGCCCCCCGATCCGGTACACCACCAGCGCCATCAGAAGGAACATCACCCGGCGACCGAGGTCGCCGAATTTTCCCGACTTGGCGAGTTGATTCTGGGGAGTTGCCACGTGTGTGAAGCGTCCGATGAGCCGATGTTCGCGTTCAGGCCGCCAGCGATCCGCCGGCGGCTTCGATCGCCGCCTTGGCGCCGGCGGTCGCGCCGACGCCCTTCAGCGTGACCTTGCGCGTCAATTCGCCCGACTTGATGACCTTGACGTGCTTGATCAGCTCGCCGACCAGGCCGGCCTGCTTCAGCGACTGCAAATCGATCTCGTCGATGGCCAGGGCTTGCAGGTCGGAAAGGCTGACCTCGCCGTTGTACTTCAGCTGGTGCGACTTGAAGCCGCGCTTGGGCAAGCGGCGTTGGAGCGGCATCTGTCCGCCTTCGAAGCCGACCTTGTGGTAGCCGCCCGCACGGGACTTCTGGCCGTTGTGGCCGCGGCCGCCGGTCTTGCCCAGGCCTGAACCGATGCCGCGGCCGACACGGCGCCTGACGCTTTTCGAACCGGCAGCCGGCTTGATGGTATTGAGTTGCATGTTTGGATTCCTTGTCGTCGGGCGCTCAGAGCACCAGGACGAGATAGGCAACCTTGTTGATCATGCCGCGCACCGCGGGGGTGTCTTCCAGCACGGATTCGCTGTTCAAGCCGCGCAGCCCCAGACCACGCACGGTGGCGCGATGCTGATGCTTGGTGCCGATGATGCTGCGCACCAGCTTGACCCGCAGCGTCTTCTTTCCGTCAGCCATTTGTGATTGCTCCTGTGCGGCGATCAGCCGAAGATCTCTTCGACCGACTTGCCGCGCTTCGCGGCGATGTCGCCCGGCGTCGTCGCGCTCTTCAAAGCGTCGAGCGTGGCGCGCACCATGTTGTACGGGTTGCTCGAACCGAGGCTCTTGGCGACGATGTCGGTGACGCCCATCACTTCGAAGACCGCGCGCATCGGGCCGCCGGCGATGATGCCGGTGCCGGCCGGAGCCGGCGCCATCAGCACCTTGGCCGCACCGTGTTCGCCGCGGACATTGTGATGGATCGTGCCGCCCTTCAGGCTCACCTTGACCATGTTGCGGCGCGCGGCTTCCATCGCCTTCTGGACGGCCACCGGCACTTCGCGCGCCTTGCCTTTGCCCATGCCGATGCGGCCGTCGCCGTCGCCGACCACGGTCAACGCGGCGAAACCGAGGATGCGGCCGCCCTTGACGACCTTGGTGACCCGGTTGACCGCGATCATCTTCTCGCGCAGGCCGTCGTCACGACCTTCGTCCTGCACGCGGGGTTGAAACTTTGCCATTTGCTAAATTCCTTCGTTGCGCGTCAGAACTGGAGGCCGGCTTCGCGAGCCGCTTCCGCCAGCGCCTTCACCCGACCGTGGTAGGCGAAACCCGAACGGTCGAACGCCACCTTCTCGACGCCGGCCGCTTTCGCCTTCTCGGCGATGCGCTTGCCGACCGCGGCCGCCGCGGCGGCGTTGCCGCCGTTCTTCATCTGCGCGCGAACGTCCTTCTCCAACGAAGAGGCGCTGGCGACGACACGATTGCCGTCCTCCGAGATCACGCTCGCGTAGATGTGCAGGTTCGAGCGGAAGACCGTCAGGCGAACGACATCTTGCTTGGCGATCCTGGCCCGCGTCTGGCGCGAACGGCGCAGGCGCTGTTCTTTCTTGTTCAGCATGTTGTCGCTCCTTACTTCTTCTTCGTCTCTTTCAGCACTACGCGCTCATCGGCGTAGCGGATGCCCTTGCCCTTGTACGGCTCGGGAGGACGGATGGCCCGCACCTCGGCGGCGATCTGGCCCACGACCTGACGATCGGCGCCCTTGATCACGATTTCCGTCGGCGTCGGGCACGAGACCGTGATGCCGGCGGGCATCTCCTTGACGACCGGATGCGAGAACCCGATCTGCAGGTTCAGCTTCGCCCCGGCCGCTTGGGCGCGGAAGCCCACGCCGACCAGCGACAACTTCTTTTCGAAGCCCTTGCCGACGCCGTTGACCATGTTGTTCACCAGGGCGCGCATCGTGCCGCTCATGGCGTTGGCCTCCATGCTGTCGTTCGCCGGAGCGAAGGACAGCACGTCGCCTTCCTTTCGAACCTCGACCAGCGCGCTGGCGCGCAGGTTCAAGGTGCCGTTGGCGCCCTTGACCGTGATCTGATCCGTCGTGATCGACACGTCCACACCCTTGGGGACGGTGATCGGCATTTTTCCTACGCGGGACATTGCGGGGTCTCCTTAGGCGACGTAGCAGAGCACTTCGCCGCCGACGCCGACCTGGCGGGCCTTGCGGTCCGTCATGACGCCTTTCGGGGTCGTGACGATCGCCACGCCGAGGCCGTTCATGACGCTCGGGATCGCGTCGCGGCCGCGATAGATGCGCAAGCCGGGGCGGCTCACACGCTCGATGCGCTCGATCACCGGACGGCCGGCGTAGTACTTCAGCGAAATCTCGAGTTCGGACTTCGCGCCTTCCGCCTTGACGGCGAAGCTGTCGATGTAGCCTTCGTCCTTCAGGACCTGGGCGATCGCCACCTTGATTTTCGACGAGGGCATGCTGACGACCGGCTTCTCAACGCTCTGGGCGTTGCGGATACGGGTCAGCATGTCGGCGATAGGATCACTCATGCTCATGCTGTTTTCTCCTGATTCGCCTGTTTACCAGCTGGCCTTGATCACGCCCGGAATGTCGCCCTTGAAGGCGAGCTCGCGGATCTTGTTGCGTGCCAGGCCGAACTTGCGGAACGTCCCGCGCGGACGGCCGGTGATGCCGCAGCGGTTGCGCAGACGGCAGGGCGCCGAATTGCGGGGCAGCTTCTGCAGCTCGAGGCGGGCGATGTAGCGCTCTTCGTCGCTGCGCTTCGCGTCGCTGATGATCGATGCCAGTTCGGCACGCTTCTTCGCGTACTTGGCGACGGTCGCTTCGCGTTTCGCTTCGCGCTGGATGAGGGAAGTCTTTGCCATGGAGCGCCTCAGTTCTTGAACGGGAACTTGAACGCCGCCAGCAGTGCCTTGCACTCGTCGTCGCTCTTCGCCGTGGTGGTGATCGAGATGTTCATGCCGCGGATCGCGTCGATCTTGTCGTACTCGATTTCCGGGAAAATGATCTGCTCTTTCACGCCGATGTTGTAGTTGCCGCGGCCGTCGAAGGAACGGCCCGAGATGCCGCGGAAGTCGCGCACGCGCGGCAGCGCGATCGTGACGAAGCGATCCAGGAATTCGAACATCTGGACGCCGCGCAGCGTGACCATGCAGCCGATGGGCACGCCGTCGCGGATCTTGAAGCCGGCGATGGCCTTCTTCGACTTCGTCACGACGGGTTTCTGGCCGGCGATCTTGGTCAGGTCGCCGACGGCGTGATCCATGACCTTCTTGTCGGCGACGGCTTCGCTCACGCCCATGTTGAGCGTGATCTTGGTCAGCCGCGGCACCTCCATCACGGAGGTGTAGCCGAATTTCTTGAGCAGATCCGGGACGATCTTTTCGCGGTAATAGGTTTGCAGACGAGCCATGCCGGACCTCTTATGCCTTGACTTCTTCGCCGGAGGACTTGAAGACGCGAACCTTCTTGCCGTCGGCCAGAATCTTGATGCCCACGCGATCGGCCTTGCCGGTCGCCGGGTTGAAAAGCGCGATGTTGGATTGCTGGATCGGCATCGTCTTGTCGACGACGCCGCCCGTCGTGCCCTTCAGCGGATTCGGCTTCACGTGCTTCTTGACCACGTTGATGCCGTCGACGATGACCAGCTGGTCGCTAATGCGCTCGGCCACCGTGCCGCGCTTGCCCTTGTCGCGACCGGTGGTCACGATGACCTGATCACCCTTGCGAATCTTGTTCATGGCGTTTCCTTAAACGTCGGGGCCGTGCTCAAAGCACTTCCGGAGCCAACGACACGATCTTCATGAAGCGCTCGGAACGCAGCTCGCGCGTCACCGGGCCGAAGATGCGGGTGCCGATCGGCTCCAGCTTGGCGTTCAGCAGCACGGCTGCGTTGCCATCGAACTTGATCAGCGAGCCGTCCTGGCGGCGAACGCCCTTGGCGGTGCGCACGACGACGGCGTTGTAGATCTCGCCCTTCTTCACGCGACCGCGCGGCGCGGCCTCCTTGATGCTGACCTTGATGACATCACCAATGCCGGCATAGCGACGCTTGGAGCCGCCGAGCACCTTGATGCACATGACTTTCTTGGCACCCGTGTTGTCGGCAACTTCAAGCTGCGACTGCATTTGAATCATGTTTTATCCCCAACTTGCTCCCGCAGACGGCAACACCCGAGAGCGGTCAGTATTGGGCCCGTCAGTGCGCTCTCCTCATCGCGGATCGAACCGGCGAATCGGTGAGCGCCCCGGTTGGGCTGAAATTCCTCCGAAGGCTTGCAGCGCCGCCTTCCCGCCGTCCACGTAGACGCTTTCGGCGATTCATCCTCAGTCGGTTTGGGCCAACTGGCGCCGCCAATGTTGACTGACGGCGGCAAACGCTGCTCACGCCTCTTTGGCGAAGTCGGCCATTATGCAACGGACCGAATTTATCTGTCAAACGACTTCAGGCCGACGATGCGCCTGCGCGTCGATACGCTCAGCTTTTGAGCGCTTTCGCCTGCGTCGTCAACGTCTGGGCGTCGCTGACTTCGAACTTGCCCGGCGCTTCGACGTTCAGCGACCTGACGACGCCATCCACCACGAGCATCGAATAACGCTGCGAGCGCACGCCCATGCCGTTGGCCGTCAGGTCGAGCGGCAGGCCCACGGCCTGCGTGAAGACGGCCGCGCCGTCGGCCAGCATCCGCACCTTGCCGGCGGTCTTCTGGTCGCGCGCCCACGCGCCCATCACGAAAGCGTCGTTGACCGAAACGCACCAGATCTCGTCGACGCCCGCCGCCCGCAATGCATCGAACTGGGCGATATATCCCGGCACGTGCTTGGCGGAACAAGTCGGCGTGAAGGCGCCCGGCAGCGCGAAGATCGCGATCGTCTTGCCGGCGGCGGCCGCCGCGACGTCGACATTGTTCGGCCCAAGCGAACAGCCTTCGCTCTCGACTTCGACGAAGTCTTTCAGCGTGCCCGCGGGCAGCTTGTCTCCCACCTTGATCATGTCGTCGCTCCTTGACTTGAGAGTTCGGAAAAGAGATGCGGCCGGGCACCGGGTTTCCGGCGTTCCGGCCGCATGATGCGGCGGCGGGCTCTCGGCGGCCCGCCCGACGGCTTCAGGTCAGACCAGGCGGGCCTTCTCGACCAGACGGGTCACGACCCAACTCTTGGTCTTGGAGATCGGACGGGTCTCGGCGATCTCGACCAGATCGCCCAGGTGGTACTCGCCCTGTTCGTCATGGGCATGGTATTTGCGCGACCGGCCGATGATCTTGCCGTACAGCTCGTGGATCACACGACGCTCGACGAGCACCGTGATGGTCTTCGAGCGTTTGTCGCTGACCACACGGCCCACCAGCGTGCGGGTGTTCGTTTCCGCCTTCGCGACGGTCGTCGCTTGTTGGGCTTGCGTCATTTCGCGGCTTCCTTCTTCTTCTCGGCCAGGATGGTCTTGGCGCGGGCGATATCGCGACGCGTGGCT
>JBEVLR010000126.1:0-9632 GCA_040509075.1 Burkholderiaceae bacterium
GGCGCCGCTCAGATGCCGGTGGCGGCGAACTGGTCGTGCACGTCCTCGCACCAGCTTTCGAGTTCGGATTCGTCGATGCCGAGCGCCGCCATCGCGGTGTCGCCGCCTTTGCGCCATTCGATGTGACGGTTCATGTCCTGGTAGCGTTGGATGATGGTCTCGCACACGAGGCCGAGCGCGATCAGCTCGCGCACCTGCGGCGGCATCGGCCCCATCCAGGACGGGTATTCATGGTGCAGCCGCGTGGCCAGCACCGTGGTCTGCGACACCCCCCAGGTGCGCGCCGTCAGCGCGCCCACCAGCGCATGGTCGACGCCGTGGATCGATTGTTCCAGCGCGGTGATGCTGCCTTCGTGCGCGTTGGTCTTGTCCAGCGTGGCGAGGTAGCCGCCCCGGGCGGGAAAACGCTGCAGCAGGATCGCGATGCCCACCTCGGCGAACAAGCCGTACGTGTGGGCGAGCGCCGGCGGCACCACGTGGCGCGTGCGGGCCAGGAAAGTCATCGCGCGGGCGCGCTTGGCCGAGACGTCCCAGAAACGCACCATGCCCGGCCCGTCGGCCGGCAGCAGCTTGCGCAGCACGACTTCCGTGAGCAGCGCCTGGCATTGCGCGAAGCCGAGCAGCTGGAAGGCCTGCTCGACGGTCTCGGCGCGGCGGCTGAGCCCCATCAGCGGCGAATTCGCCGTCTTCAGCAGGGCGGCCGACAGCGCCACGTCGGAGCCGACGATGTCCGAGACGGCCCTCAGCGAGGGATCGTCGAGCTCGAGCTCGGTCTGCAGGTCGACCAGCATCTGCGGCCGGGCCGGGATGCCGATGTCTCGCACCAGCGATTGGAGCGCCTTGCCGTCGAGGTCGGCGAGGGCGAGGAGCTGCGCGCCGCCCATTTCGGGCATCGCGGTGAAGGAGGAAGCATCCATGGCGGGCGGGTTTCCTGTTGTCTTGGCCATCCAGCGGTATATCGGCGCGCCGGCGCGGATTTTGAGGACGATTTCGCATTCCCGGCCCGCGGAGCTCGCTGGCGCCGCGAAACCCTTTTCAGCTTTCGGCGACCGACCGGCGGATCTGCGCCAGCGCCGCCGGATCGTCGATCGTCGTCAGGTCGCCCGGATCGTGGCCTTCGCACGCGGCCTGGATCGCCCGCCGCAGCAATTTCCCCGAACGCGTCTTCGGCAGGCTCGAGACGAAGCGGACGCGCGCCGGCCGGGCGACGGCGCCCAGCGTGTCGTCGACGCGCTTCATGACTTCGGCCTCCAATGCGCGCGCCAGCTCGGCGGTGGCGGCGCCCGCCGCGTCGCGCGGCACGACGAACGCCACCGCGACCTGGCCTTTCAGCGCATCGGCCACGCCCACCACCGCGACTTCGGCGACCGCCGCGTGGCCCGAGATGCTTTCCTCGATTTCGCGCGAGCCGAGCCGGTGGCCGGCCACGTTGATCACGTCGTCGGTGCGCCCGAGGATGAAGAAGTGGCCGTCGGCGTCGCGCACGGCCCAGTCGAACGTCGAATAGACCCGGCGGCCCGGGACGGCGTTCCAGTAGGTGTCCACGAAGCGGCCGTCGTCGCCCCACACCGTCTGCATGCAGCCCGGCGGCAGCGGGTAGCCGAGCGCCAGCACCCCTTTGCGGCCGGCGCCGTGCAGTTCCTCGCCGGTGCGTTCGTCGAGCAGCATCGCCTGGTAGCCGTAGGCGGCATGGCCGGGCGAGCCGAAGCGGGGCTGCGCGGGTTCGACGCCGTTCAGCGGCGTGAGGATCGGCCAGCCGCTCTCGGTTTGCCAGTAATTGTCGATGACGGGCTTGCCCAGGCCGTCGGAGATCCACTGCGCCGTCGGGGCGTCGAGCGGCTCGCCGGCGAGGAACAGCGCGCGCAGCGTCGACAGGTCGTGGCGCCCGAGCAGCGCCGGATCCTGCTTCTTCAGCACCCGGATCGCGGTCGGGGACGAGAACATCACGGTGACCTTGTACTTCTCGACCAGCCGCCACCAGATGCCGCCGTCGGGCCGCTTGCCGAAACCCTGCGTGGGCAGGCCCTCGACCATCAGCGTCGTCATGCCGCCGATCAGCGGGCCGTAGACGATGTAGCTGTGGCCGACCACCCAGCCGATGTCGCTGGTGCAGAAGTAGGTCTCGCCCGGCCTGGCGCCGAAGATGAGGGGCATCGACGCCGCGAGCGCCACCGCGTAGCCGCCCGTGTCGCGCTGCACGCCCTTGGGCCGGCCGGTGGTGCCGGAGGTGTAGAGCGTGTAGCTCGGATGGGTCGAATCGACCCAGGCGCAAGGCACCTGCGCCCGCGCGTGGCGCGCGCGCAGCGCGGCCCATCCGACGTCGCGGCCGGCGGCCATCGCGGCCGGCGCCAAGCCGCGGTCGACCATCAGCACATGCGGGGGCCGGTGCGCGGATTGCGCGATCGCCTCGTCCAGCAGCGGCTTGTACGCGATGACCTTTCCGCCCCGCGAGCCGGCGTCGGCGCTGACGATCACCGAAGGGCGCGCGTCGTCGATGCGCGCCGCGAGGCTCGCGCTCGCGAAGCCGCCGAACACGACCGAATGGATCGCGCCGAGCCGGGCGCAGGCCAGCATCGCGAACGCCGCCTCGGGGATCATCGGCATGTAGAGCAGCACGCGGTCGCCCCGGCGCACGCCGAGCTCCCGCAGCGCCGCGGCCATCGTCATCACTTCCTGCAGCAGCTGCGCATAGGTCCAGGCGCGTTCCTGGTCGACTTCGGTCGACACCCAGATCAGGGCATTCAGGTCGGGCGTCGCGGCGGCATGGCGGTCGACCGCGTTGTGGCACAGGTTCGTCAGGCCGCCCGGGAACCAGTCCACGAACGGCGGGTTCGAGGTGTCGCAGACCCGGTCGAACGGCCGATGCCACTCGATGCGTCGGGCCTGTTCGGCCCAGAAGTCGTCCGGCGAGGCGAGCGATCGGGCGATGAAATCCGCTGAGGTCGAGGTCATGGCGTCTCCGGCAAGGGCGTCTTGGTCGCGCGGCGGCGCCTGGGGCGGCGTCGGTCGCATGGTGCCACGAAGGCGTCCCGCGGCGCGGGCGGCTCGGCCGGCCCCGCGACAATGGCGCATCCCGTCACCGGAAGCCCCATGACCGACCCCCGCCACACGCTCGCCGACCTGCGCGCGGGCCGCCTCGCCGGCGCGACCAGCCTCGACCTGCGTCATTGCGGGCTCGCCGAATTCCCGCGCGAGGTGTTCGGCCTCGCCGCGACGTTGACCCTGCTGGACTTGTCCGGCAACGCGCTCGAATCGCTGCCCGACGACTTCGACCGCCTGCACGCCTTGCGGACGCTGTTCTGCTCGAACAACCGTTTCGCGACGCTGCCGCCCGTGCTCGGGCGATGCGCGCGGCTCGACCTGATCGGCTTCAAGGCCAACGTCATCGAACACGTGCCCGGCGATGCGCTGCCCGAGCGGCTGCGCTGGCTGATCCTCACCGACAACCGGATCGTGGCGATGCCCGAAGCCTTGGGCCGATGCGCGCCGCTGCGCAAGCTGGCGCTGGCCGGCAACCGCTTGACGGCGCTGCCGGCGGGCATCGCGCGCTGCGACCGGCTGGAGCTGCTGCGGATCTCGGCGAACCGGTTCGCGGGCATCGAGGACGCGCTGCCCGCCGGCCTGCTCGCCTTGCCGCGCCTGGCCTGGCTCGCGTTCGCCGGCAACCCCTTCAACTCGGCGCAGGAGGCGCAGGCGATCCGCGCGGCGCCGATCGCGCGGATCCCTTGGGAGAGCCTGGAGATCGGCGAGCGGCTGGGCGAAGGCGCCTCGGGCTTCATCCATTCGGCGCGCCGGCGCGCGGCCGACGGCGCCGAGGCGCGGCTGGCGGTCAAGCTGTTCAAGGGCGACGTGACCAGCGACGGCCTGCCCGACAGCGAGATGGCGGCCTGCATCGCCGCGGGCCTCCATGAGCACCTGATCGGCGTCGAAGGCCGCATCGACGGTCACCCGCGAGGCGTGCAGGGCCTGGTCATGCGCCTGATCCCCGCGCACTACCGCAACCTCGCTGGGCCGCCGAGCCTGGACAGCTGCACGCGCGACGTCTACGCGCCCGGGCTGCGCTTGGGCGCCGACCAGGCGCGCCGGATCGCGCGCGGCGCCGGCGCGGCGCTGGCGCACTTGCATGCGCGGGGATTGGTGCACGGCGATTTCTACGCGCACAACCTCCTCGTCGACGAGCGCCGCCACGCGCTGCTGGGCGACTTCGGCGCCGCTTCCTTCCTGCCCGCCGACGACGCCGGGCGCAGCGCCGCATTGAAGCGCATCGACCGCCGCGCGCTGGCCGTCCTGGTCGACGAACTCGCGCAGCGTTGCGACGACGCATCCGCGCTGGCCGACCTGAGGCCCTGAGCGCCGCGGCCCGCAGGATCGTCCGGCGAACGCCGCCCGAAGGCGCCGCTCGACGGATTTTTCAGCCGAGCGCCTCGATCACGTCGGCCGGCGCCTGCACGAGCTCGATCAACACGCCCTCGCCGCCGATCGGGAATTCGGCGTTCGATTTTGGGTGGATGAAGCAGATGTCGTGGCCCGCCGCGCCCTTGCGGATGCCGCCCGGGGCGAAACGCACGCCGTTGGCCGTCATCCACGCGACGGCCTGCGGCAGGTCGTCGACCCACAGGCCCACATGGTTCAACGGCGTCGCGTGCACGGCCGGCTTGGCCTGCGGGTCGATCGGCTGCATCAGGTCGACCTCGACTTCGTGCGCGCCGCGGCCGAGGCTGCAGATGTCCTCGTCGACGTTCTCGCGTTCGCTGCGGAACTGGCCTTTCGTCGTCAGGCCGAAGATGTCGCACCACAGCGTGCGCAGCGGGCCCTTGGCGGGCGCGCCGATCGCGATCTGCTGCAGGCCGAGGATGCGGAAGGGCTTGGGCGGATTCATCGGGCTTTTCGAAAGAGGGGGTCGCTGCGCGACGGGCCGAGGCGGCGCTCGGGGAAATGGGTGGGAAGGGTGCGTCAGCCGGCGGGCGGCCGCGAGTCGAGCAAGGCGAGCAAGTGGCGCGCGGCGACCGACGGCGCGACGCGGCCGGCGCGGACGTCGGCGTCGGCGGCCGGCAGCGCCGCCTGCACGGCGGCATGCCGGCGGAACCGCTGCTGCAGGCCGGCCGAGATGCGCTCCCACATCCAGGCGCGGTCCTGCTCGCTGCGGCGCGCGGCCAGCCGGCCCTGCGCGGTCTGCAGCGCGCGGAACTCGGTGACGGCGGCCCAGAACGCCTGCAGGCCGTCGCCTTTGAGCGCGCTGAGCTGCATCACCTGAGGCCGCCACGGCGTCCCGTTCGCGCCCGGTTCGGCGTACGGGTGGCCGAGCAGGCGCAGCGCGCCCGCGATCTGGGCGCGCGCGCGCGTCGCGGCGTCCTGGCCGAGATCGGCTTTGTTGATGACGATCAGGTCGGCGAGTTCCATCACGCCCTTCTTGATCGCCTGCAGGTCGTCGCCCGCGTTGGGCAGCTGCAGCAGCACGAACATGTCGGTCATGCCGGCGACCGCGGTCTCGCTCTGGCCGACGCCGACCGTCTCGACGATCACCAGGTCGTAGCCGGCGGCCTCGCACAACAGCAGCGCTTCGCGCGTCTTCTCCGTCACGCCGCCCAGCGTGCCGGCCGAAGGGCTGGGCCGGATGAACGCGCTCGGGTGGATCGACAACTGCTCCATGCGCGTCTTGTCGCCGAGGATCGAGCCGCCCGAGACGCTCGACGACGGATCGACCGCGAGCACCGCGACGCGGTGGCCCTGCGCCGCCAGGTGCAGGCCCAGCGTCTCGATGAAGGTGCTCTTGCCCACGCCGGGCACGCCGGAGATGCCGAGCCGGAAACTGCGGCCGGTGTGCGGCAGCAGCGCGTCGAGCAGCGCATCGGCGTGCGCGCGATGGTCGTCGCGCGTGGATTCGACCAGCGTGATGGCCTTCGCGAGCGCGCGGCGCCGCGCCGGGCCGGGGCCGTCCAGGATCGCGGCGGCGATCGCCGAGGGTGCGGCGAGTTCCGGCATGGCTCAGGCCGCGAAGCCGAGGCCGGCGAAGGCGACTGCGTGCAGACCGGTCACTTTTTGCTTGTCTCCTGTGGGCGCGGGGTGTCCAGCCCGGATGATACGTGGCCGCCTCGGGCAGTCGGTCACGGTCGCTTGCTCAATTCGGCGGGGGCGGCGCCGATAACCGGGAGGTTCCGCGCCTCGCGGGAGCCAGAATCAGAGACCCACAGTGCCGCATCCTCCATCGAGTTCGACGTCGCCGGCGTCCTCTCCGCCGCCGCCGCCGTCGGAGTGGGCTTCCTGGAGCCGCCTGCTGCAGGTCTACCGCAGCCGCGATGCGGATTCCGCCGAGATCCGCGCCCGGCTCGTGCAATGGGTCGCCGCGCTCACGCCCGGGCTGATGCTGGGCAACATCTTCAGCGCCGTGCTACTGGCCTCGACGTTCCGCCAGGAAGCGCCGGGCTGGGTGCGCTGGACCTGGTGCGCCGCGGTGGGCGCCGCCTGCCTCGCCGGCATGGCCGGCCGGCTGCGCCGCCGCGTCGAGGCGCCGACGAAGGCCGCGCCCACGGTCATGCGCAGGAGCATGCTCCAGGCCGGCGTCCTGTCGGGGCTTTGGGCCCTGCTGCCGTGGACGGTCTTCCCGCACGGGGCGGCGCCGGCCCAGGTGCTGGTGTCGGGGATGATGCCCGCGATGATGGCGGCGGGCGGATTCGTCCTGAGCCCGCTGGCGCCGGCGGCCGTCGTCTTCGTGCTGATCATCGGCCTTTCGACGAGCGCCGCGCTGGCGCTGTATCCCGATCCGATCGCGCCGGTGTTGACCGTGCTGCTCGCCACGTTCACGGTCATCGTCATCGTCGCGTCGCTGTTCAACGCGCGCCGCTCGGCCGGCGCGCTGCGGGCCGAGCGCGAGGCGGAGCGGCAGGGCCAGCTCGTCGGGCTGCTGCTGAAGGACTTCGAGTCGCAGGCGACGGACGTGATGTGGGAGACCGACGCGCACGGATGCCTGGCGCGCGTCAGCCCGAAGCTGGCGGCGCTGATGCGGCTCGACGGCGCCGCGCTCGGCCGGCTGACGCTGCTCGGCTGGTTCGACCGGCACTGCCGCGATCCCGACGCGGCGCAGGCCGTCGCGCAATTGCGCCATTCGTTCGCCACGGGACAGGCTTTCCGCCAGCGGGCGCTGCCCGTCGTCGCCGGCGGCGCGCGCCGCTGGTGGGCGATCACCGCGCGTCCGCTGATCGACGAAGCCGGCGTCGACCAGGGGTGGCGCGGGGTGATCACGGACATCACGATGGAACACGAGGCGAACTCGCGCATGCAGCAGCTCGCGCTCGTCGACTCGCTGACCGGCCTGGCCAACCGCACGCAGTTGCGCGACCGGCTGCAGCTCAAGCTCGAGGCTTCGTCGCAGCGGCCCGCCGCGCTGCTGTGCTTGAACATGGACCATTTCAAGCGCGTCAACGACATGTTCGGGCACGCCGCCGGCGACCTCGTGCTGCGCGAGGCCGCGCGGCGGTTGCGAAAGCTGGTGCGGGCCGCCGACCTGGTCGCGCGCGCCGGCGGCGACGAATTCGCGATCGTGCTCGACGACATCAAGGACGAGGAGGATGCGCTGCGTTTCGGCCAACGCGTGGTCGACGAGCTCAATCGAGGCTTCTCCAGCGCGGCGGGCATGATCTCGAGCGGCGCCAGCGTGGGCGTGGTGACGGTCCCGCCCCACGGGCAGACGGTCGACGAGCTGTTGGCGAACGCGGATCTCGCGCTCAGCTCCGCGAAGGCGGCCGGCCGCGGCCGCTGCGAGCCGTTCCGCGCCGACATGGGCGAGCGCCTGCGGCTGCGCATGACGATGGAGCGCGACCTGCGCCAGGCGGTCGCGAAGAACGAGCTGCTGCTCCATTGGCAGCCGCAGGTCGGCACGGCGGACTGGCGGATCAGCGGCTGCGAGGCGCTGCTGCGCTGGCAGCACGCCGAGCTCGGCCTCGTGCCGCCGCTGAATTTCATCCCGATGGCCGAGGAGACCGGCTTGATCGTCGAACTCGGCGAATGGGTGCTGAACGAGGCCTGCCGCGTCGGCGCGCAAAGGCTGGCCGGGCTGATGGTGGCCGTCAACGTCTCGCCGATCCAGGTCGTGCGCGACGACTTCGTGCAGATCGTCCGCAAAGCCTTGTCCGCCAGCGGCATGTCGCCCCAGCGCCTGGAGATCGAGATCACGGAATCGCTGTTCATCGACGCGTCGCCGAAAGCGTTGCGCAACCTGGAGACGCTGCGCCAGATGGGCATCCGCATCGCGCTCGACGACTTCGGCACCGGCTACTCGTCGCTCGCCTACCTGCGCCAGTTCCCGTTCGACACGCTGAAGATCGACCGCGCGTTCGTGCGCGAGCTCGTCACCCAGCACGATGCGCGCGCGATCGTGCGCAGCATCGTGGAGCTGGCCGCGGCGCTCGGCATGGGCACGGTCGCCGAAGGCGTGGAGGAGCCTGCGCAATACGAGCTGTTGCGGCGCGCGGGTTGCACCGGCGTGCAGGGCTTCCTGATCGCGCGGCCGATGCCCGCCGCGCAGGTCGTCGAACTGCTCGGGAGCTGGGCCATGCAGCGGGCGCCGCAGTCCGAATCGGTGCCGGACTCGGTGTTCGCGCCGCTGGAAGACGGGGGTGCCGACGAGATGGCGCCGTCGGGCGGAGATCGCCTGCACTGACGGCGGCGCCGGGCGCGCGGCCCGGGGCGCCGCGGACCGGGCGGACGGTCACTCGGCCGAGCGGTCGGTGGCGATGGCCACCACATGCGCCACGAGCTGGTCTGCCTGCCGGGGATCCATTCTCTTCTTCACGCACATCGCGGCGGCGATGGCGATGTTCCTGAGTTTGAACTCGTCCATCTTTTCGATGGCTTGGCGTGACCGGCGGGCGAACTCGGGATCCATGATGGACGAAGGGGCGGCGAAAGGCGCCTCTTGGGCGAACGACGCCCTTGAGCGCGCTTCCTCCAGCATCGACGGGATATCGAGTCGATCCAACGTTTCCCGATGGCCATCCAATTCGGATTGGATCTTGGGAAGATCGTCCGGTTCGATCTTGTAGAGCGACCAGGCCGAGCCCATGTCGATGTTCGTATCGGCAAGGGCCATGGCCGAATCCCCGCTCAGGCTGTCCATCACGACGTCGCGCTTCGGATCGATCGAACCCCGCCGGGCCGACAGCAGCGAAAAATGGCGCGCGGGCCCGCCGCCGGAGTCCGGCCCGGGACTGACGAAGTGGTGGACCGTTTCATTTTTCTCCAGACGGGCGTCGCCCGCCGTTCGCGCCGCCAATTCCTTCGCGCCGCCGCCGCCGACCTTTTCGGCGGTGGCGCGGTCTGCGATCGCCGCTTCCAGTTCCTCGCCCCTTTCCGGCTTGAGCTGCGCGGAGAGATCGCGCTGCGCCTGCATGTGGACCCACGCTTGCCCGTCGCTGTCGGCGCGCGCCGACTGGACGTCGCCGGGGCCGTGGATCAACATGCCCTGCGCGCCTTCCATCGCGAGATTGGCGCGGCCGATCCTGTGCATCAGGCTCTTTTGCTCCGTGAGCGGGCGCCGATCGGCGGCGCGCCTGATCTGGTAGGCGATCGCGCTCAATTCGTTGCGCGTCAACAGCGCCGAGAACGGCTCGGCGCCGGGCAGCGGCTGGGGCGGATTG
>JBEVLR010000127.1:0-3822 GCA_040509075.1 Burkholderiaceae bacterium
GGGCGCGCCGGTTTGCTCCGGCCCGCCCACCGACGGGAAGGCCGGCGTCCGCCGGCCTGCGCCAACCGCGTCGGCGCGGGAACCGGATCAGGGCGCCGAGGCTGCAGATGCCGCATCGGCCGGCGGCGGCAGCGGCGACGCGATCGGCGTGGGCGTCTGCGCCGGTGCGGTGACGGCCGACCCCGGAGCGGCGTCCGCCGACGCCGGCACCGCGCCTGTCATCGGCAGCAGCGGCACGATGAGCAGCGCGACGATGTTGATGATCTTGATCAGCGGATTCACCGCGGGGCCGGCCGTGTCCTTGTAAGGGTCGCCGACGGTGTCGCCCGTCACCGCGGCCTTGTGGGCTTCGCTGCCCTTGCCCCCGAAATGACCGTCCTCGATGTATTTCTTCGCGTTGTCCCAGGCGCCGCCGCCGGTGCACATCGAGATCGCGACGAAAAGGCCCGTGACGATCGTGCCCATCAGCAGGCCGCCGAGGGCGGCCGGCCCGAGCAGCATGCCGACGATCACCGGAGCGACGACGGGCAGCAGCGACGGGACGATCATCTCCTTGATGGCGGCCGTGGTCAGCATGTCGACCGCCCGGCCGTATTCCGGCCTGCCGCTGCCGTCCATGATGCCTTTGATGTCGCGGAACTGCCGCCGCACTTCCTCGACCACCGCGCCCGCCGCGCGGCCGACGGCTTCCATCGCCATCGCGCCGAACAGGTAAGGGATCATGCCGCCGATGAACAGGCCGATGATCACGCGGAAATCCGACAGGTCGAAGGTCACGTGCATGCCGCGGCCCTCGAGGCCGTGCGTGTAGTCGGCGAACAGCACCAGCGCCGCCAGGCCGGCGGAGCCGATCGCGTAGCCTTTGGTGACCGCCTTCGTCGTGTTGCCCACGGCGTCCAGCGGATCCGTCACGTCGCGCACGCTCTGGGGCAGCTCGGCCATCTCGGCGATGCCGCCCGCGTTGTCGGTGATCGGGCCGTAGGCGTCGAGCGCGACGACGATGCCCGCCATGCTCAGCATCGCGGTGGCCGCCACCGCGATGCCGTACAGGCCCGCCAGCGAGTGGGCGACGAAGATCGCGATGCAGACGAACAGCACCGGCCAAGCCGTGGAGCGCATCGACACGCCCAGGCCGGCGATGATGTTGGTGCCGTGGCCGGTGGTGGACGCCTTCGCCACGTGCTGCACCGGGCCGTATTGCGTGCCGGTGTAGTACTCGGTGACCCAGACCATCGCGCCGGTCAGCACGAGGCCGACGGCGCAGGCGCCGAACAGGCGCATCTGGGTCCCCGCGCCGAGCGCGTCATCGGCCATCACGGCTTTCGTCACGAACCAGAACGCGATCAGCGACAGCGTCCCGGCGACCGCCAGGCCCTTGTAGAGCGCCGGCATCACGTTCTTCATGCCGGGCGACGCCTTGACCGCGAAGCAGCCGACGATGGACGCGATGATGGACACGCCGCCCAGCAGCAGCGGATAGACCACCGCCGACAGCGCCGAGCCCTCCATCAGCAGCGCGCCGAGCGTCATCGTCGCGATCAGCGTGACGGCGTAGGTCTCGAACAGGTCGGCCGCCATGCCGGCGCAGTCGCCGACGTTGTCGCCGACGTTGTCCGCGATCACCGCCGGGTTGCGCGGATCGTCTTCCGGGATGCCTGCCTCGACCTTGCCCACGAGATCCGCGCCGACATCCGCGCCTTTCGTGAAGATGCCGCCCCCCAGCCGCGCGAAGATCGAGATCAGCGACGAGCCGAACGCGAAGCCGAGCAGCGGCTTCAACGTCGCCGGATCGGCCGCGGAGCCGCCGCTGATGAACCAGTAGAACAGGCCGACGCCCAGCAGGCCCAGCCCGACCACCAGCATGCCGGTGATCGCGCCGCCCTTGAACGCGACGTCCAGCGCCGGGCCGATGCCGCGCGTCGCCGCCTGCGCGGTGCGCACGTTCGCGCGCACCGACACGTTCATGCCGATGAATCCGCAGGCGCCCGAAAGCAGCGCGCCCAGCACGAAGCCGCCGGCCGTGCGGACGCCGAGGAAGAACGCGATCACCAGCGCGAGCGCCACGCCGACGATCGCGATGGTCTTGTACTGCCGCGCGAGATAGGCCGCCGCCCCCTGCTGGATGGCGGATGCGATTTCCTGCATGCGTGCATTGCCGGCGTCCTGCTTCAGGATCCAGCTGCGCTGGAAAAACCCGTACAGGACGGCGATGAATCCGCAGGCCAGCGCCGCTTCCAGCGCCAAGTTCGTTGACATCAAGTGGTGTCTCCTTCCTTCTCATGTGGATCGGATGCGCTTCGCGCGCTCGTGGACGGCCATGGCGTCGGTCGGGCCCCGCGGTCTCGCGAGCGGACGATCCTAGCGGCTGACCTCCGGCCGAGGCATGGTGTTTTCCTTCGGTGACCGGCGTGCCGCGCGCTGAAGATGCGGCACCGCCGCAGCCCGTAGAATCCGGGTATTCCCGTAAACCTGACTTTCAGAGATCCGCATGAGCCTTCATCTTGTGACTCCCGGCGCGAAGGCGCCCGATGAATTCAACGTCGTCATCGAGATCCCGATGAACGCCGATCCGATCAAATACGAAGTCGACAAGGAGTCGGGCGCGCTGTTCGTCGACCGTTTCATGACGACGGCGATGCACTACCCCTGCAATTACGGCTACGTGCCGCGCACCCTGTCGGACGACGGCGACCCGGTCGACGTGCTCGTCATCACGCCGTTCCCGCTGAGTCCGGGCGTGGTCGTCACCTGCCGCGCGATCGGCGTGCTGAAGATGGACGACGAAGCCGGCGGCGACGCGAAGCTCCTCGCGGTGCCGACGACCAAGATCCTGCCGATCTACTCGCATTGGCAGAAGCCCGAAGACATCAACCAGATGCGCTTGAAGGCGATCCAGCATTTTTTCGAGCACTACAAAGACCTCGAACCCAACAAGTGGGTGAAGGTCCAGGGTTGGGAAGGACCTGAGGTCGCGCGCGAAGAAATCCGCGCCGGCATCGAAGCTTACGCCGCGAGCCGCGGCGAAAAGCGCTGACCCGCCGCCCGGGGGCCGCGCACGGACCGCGGTTTTCGGGAGGCCGGGAAGCGGCCGCGGTGGCCTAATCGGTCTCCTCCGGGACCTCCGGCTCGGAGACGGGCAGACCCTGCCTGTACGGCGTGCGGTCGTCGAGTTCGCTCAGGTACCGGTCCATCGCGCCGCCTTCTTGCTGCAGGTGCGCGCCGATCGCGCCTGCGAACTGCGGCTCGGCGATCCAGTGCGCCGACTGCGTGCGCACGGGCATCAGGCCGCGGGCCATCTTGTGCTCGCCCTGCGCGCCCCCCTCGAAACGTCGGAAGCGCTGCTCGATGCACCACTGCAGGGGCTGGTAGTAGCAGGCTTCGAAGTGGACGTACGGGATCGATTCGGCCGCCCCCCAGTAGCGGCCGTAAGCGATGCCCGCCGCGCGATCGACCCCGATCAGCGAGCATGCGACGCGCCGGCCGCCGCGCGACGCGGCGAACATGACCCAGTGGTCCGGCATGGCCTGCTGCATGCGCGTGAAGAATGCGCGCGTCAGGTAGGGCGTCGAATGGTGCTCGGCGTAAGTGTTGCGATAGCAGGCGTAGAAAAAATCCCAGTCCGATTCGCGGATCGCGGCGCCGTCCAGGACCTCGAAACCGACACCGGCTTCGAGCACGCGGCGCCGCTCCTGCAAGATTTTCTTGCGCTTTTCGCGTTGCAGGCCGGCGAGGAAGTCGGCGAAGTCGGCGTAAGGCGCGCTGGCGTCGGGCGCCGCCGCCGCCGCCGCGTCGGCGGGTTCGGCGGCTTCCGCACCGCGGTTG
>JBEVLR010000128.1:0-6257 GCA_040509075.1 Burkholderiaceae bacterium
CGGCTTTGGCGACGGGCGTTGCCGGAGCGCCGTGGCGGGCCAGGCGCCGGCGCTCGCCGGCGCGCTCGGTTTCGTGGCCGTTGAGCAAGGCTTGCTGACGGCGGGCCGCCTCTTCGGCGAGGCGCTTGGGCAGGTAACGCTCGCTCGGGCGGTAGGAGGCCGATGTCGGCGCGGGGATGGGCGCCGACGCGGCAGCGCCGTCGGGCGCGCAGGCCTCGGAGCCGGCCGCGGCGACCGGGACGGTGTCGGCGGCGTCCGCGGGAGGGGTTTTCGCCGCCCGCCGCGCCGCCGCGACGCGCCACGCCGCGAGGGCGCCGAGGCCGACGCCGATCAGCAGCCAAAAAAGTAGAGAGTTCATGGAAGCCCGCCCTCGAACCATCGGATCGCTCGAGAATAGACCCAACGACGCCGGCCGGTCCGTGGAAACGCGTAGACAAGGTCGCCCTGTTCGTGAACTCGGCCACGGGAAGCCCCGCGGCGTCGCGCCGCGTTCCATCGGTCAGGGGCGGGCCGGGTCAGCTCACGGCGCTCCCGCGATCGGGCGCGCCGCTTCGAGCGCGCGCCAGGTCAGGTAGAGCCGGGTGTCGAACTCGATCTGGTGGTAGTCGGGCAGCATGTGCTCGCACAGCGCGTAGAACGCCTTGTCGTGCTCGCGCTCCTTCAAGTGCGCGAGCTCGTGCACGACGATCATCTGCAGCATGTCGGCCGGCGCCTCCTTGAACAGCGCGGCCACGCGGATCTCGCGCTTGGCTTTCAGCCGCCCGCCTTGCACGCGCGACACCTGGGTCAGCGTGCCGAGCGCGCGGCGGTCGATCTGCAGCCGGCTGTCGTAGACCACCTTCGCCAGGGGCGCCGCGTTGCGCAAGTGACGCGACTTCAGCGCCATCGCATGCTCGTACAGCGCGGCGTCGTTGCGGATCGCGTGGGCCGCTGGATAGCGGCGCCCGAGGTGCGCGGCCAGGCCGCCGCCGGCGATCAGCGCGCGCACCTTATCCAGCGCGGCTTCGGGGTAGCCGCTCAGGAAAGGCAGGTCGGCCGGCTGCGTCGGCATCTTCGCCCGGGCGGTTCGGCGCCGCCTACTGCATGTGCCAGCCGTGGCTGACCGTGATGGACTGGCCGGTCAGCGCATTGGACGGGAACGCGGCCAGGAACACCGCCAGCTCGGCGACGTCCTGCACGGTCGTGAATTCGCCGTCGACGGTGTCCTTCAGCATCACGTTCTTGATGACGTCGGCTTCGCTGATGTTCAACGCCTTCGCCTGCTCCGGGATCTGCTTGTCGACCAACGGCGTGCGCACGAAACCCGGGCAGATCACGTTCGCGCGTATCCCGTCTTTCGCGCCTTCCTTGGCGACGGTCTTGGCCAGGCCGATGAGGCCGTGCTTGGCCGTGACGTAGGCCGACTTCAGCGGCGACGCCTCGTGCGAGTGCACCGATCCCATGTAGATGACCGAGCCGCCCTTGCCCTGCGCGATCATCGCCCGCATCGCGGCGCGCGTGGTCAGGAACGCGCCGTCGGCGTGGATGGCCATCAGCTTCTTCCAGTCCTCGTACCTGAAGTCGACGATGGCGCTGATGATCTGGATGCCGGCGTTGCTGATCAGCACGTCGACGCCGCCGAAACGCTCGACGGCTTTCGCGACCCCGGCATCCACTTGGGCTTCGTCGGTGACGTTCATCTCGACGGCCATGGCTTGGCCGCCGCCGGCGTTGATCTCGTCGGCCGCGGCCTGGGCCGCCACCGGCGACAGGTCGGCGATCACGACCTTGGCGCCTTGCTTCGAATACTCGAGCGCGATTTCCTTGCCGATGCCGCTGGCGGCGCCGGTGATGATGGCGACCTTGTCCTTGAGTTTCATGGTTCTCCTTCGGTGGTGCGGGGTTCGCGTCGTGCGACGCGGTCGGGGGTCATTTGGCGGGACGGCCGTGCGCGACGGTGCCGGGCGAGCTCGTTCGGGAACGCCCGCCATTCGTGCGCGGCCGCGATCGGCGGCCGGCCGGTGCCCCGGCGAGAGATCGAAACAAGGGTTCTACCAGACTTCCGTTGCCCGAAGCTTGCCCCTGGGTTGCCGGCCGGATGTGGCAAACCCCCGGTTTTCCGCCTCTTTTTGCACCATCGACGGCGGCGGAATCGGGCATGCTGAGGGCTGGGGCTGTCCAGGGGCCGCATGGCCGCGCATTGCCGTCTGCTCCGATCGGGACATCCGTCAACCTGTCCAGACTCCATGACCGCCATCGCGACCCTCGTCGCCACCCGTGTTGCGACCATTCCAGTTGCCCGGCCGCGCCGGCGCCGGCGCCGCGCCGCGTTCGCGTTCGCGTTCGCGTTCGCGTTCGCGGCTGCCGCGCTGCGTTCACGGCGCATCGAGGCCCTGGCGATCCGGGAGGCGGATGCGCCGACCCCCGTTGATCCGGGGCCGTTGGAGGCCGTCGATCCGAACGCCGCCGGCACGGGAAACTGAAGCCGTGCGCATCCGCAACCAGCTCCTGTCGTTCGCCGCCGCATCGATGGCGATGGGCGTGCTGGCCGCCGCCATCGTGCTCGCCGCCGGGCGGCGCGAGGACGCCGCCGCGGACGCGCAACGGCGCGCCCAGGTGACCGAGCACGAAGTCTCCGGCCTGCTCGCGCTGACGCAGGAATACGCGCGCTACACGGAGCCGCGCGCGGCCCAGCAGTGGCACCTGCGCCACGCCGCGATCGCCGCGGTGCTGGCCGACGACCGCCATCTGCTGTCGGGCACCGCGCTGGCCGAGCTGCGCGAGGTGACCCAAGGGCTGCCGTCGCTGTTCTCGAGGCTGGAGGAGCTGCCGCCGGACGGCGATGCATACAACGTGCGCCGCCGGGGGGCGATGCTCGATCAGCTGCTGATCAACACCCAGGCGATGAGCGACTACGCCGACCAATGGCTGCAAGACGCCGTCGTGCTGCGCGACCGGGCCGAGCGCCAGTTCAAGTGGATCGCCTTCTCCGTGCCGTGCGCGATGCTGCTGATGCTGCTGGCGAGCGGCCTGGTGGTGTGGCGACGCGTGCTGCTGCCGATGCGCCGGCTCGAGCAGGCCGCCGCCGCGATACGCCGCGGCGACCTGTCCTTCCGCCTCGCCAGCACGGCGAGCGACGAGTTCGGCGACCTCTCGCGCGGTTTCGACGCGATGACGGCCGCGCTCGTCGACAGCGACGTCCGGCGCGACCGCTCGGAACGGCAGCTGCGCGACGTCACCGACAACCTGCCCGCGCTCGTCGCCTACATCGACCTCGAGCACCGCTATCGCTTCGCGAACGCGAAATACCGCGAATGGCTGGGCCACGATCCGCTCGGCATGGTGGGCCGCCACATCGCGGACGTGCTCGGCGAGGCGCTCTACCAGTCGAGCCGGCCGGCGCTCTGCCAGGCGCTGGGCGGCGCGCGGGCGCAATGGGACCGCACGATGCGCAGCAACGGCCGCGACGTCTACATGCTGGCCGACTACATTCCCGACATCGATGCGGGCGGCGCCGTCCGCGGCTGCTACGCGCTCACGATCGACATCACCGAGCGCCGCGAAGCCGAACTGCGCACGAACCGCAGCGAACAGCGCATGATCGACCTGACGAACGCGATTCCCGCGATGGTGGGTTACTTCGACATGGGCGAGGTCTGCCAATACGTCAACGACGCCGGCTTGCGTTCGCAGGGCCTGGCGCGCGCCGACATTCCCGGCCTGACGCTGCGCGCCGCGCTCGGCGAATCCAATTACGCGCAGCACGAGCCCTATGTGCGCGAGGCGCTGCAGGGCCGCCGCGCGCGGCTGCAGGGCAGCATCCCGTTCGAGGGGCGGGAATCCTATTTCCAGGCCCACCTGATCCCCGACCGCCTCGACGGCGGCGCGCAGCGCGGTTTCTACCTGATGACCTTCGACGTCACGGCGTTGAAGGAGGCCGAGGTGCTGCGCACCCGCGCCGAACGCCAGTTGCGCGCGATCACCGACAGCCTGCCGGCGACCATCACCTACCTCGACCGCGAGGAACGCTACCGCTTCGTCAACCGCACCGGCCTCGAATGGATCGGCAAGCCGGCCGAGATGGTGATCGGCCAACGCATCAGCGACACGCTGCGCCCGATCGCCTACGAGCGGCGGCGCGACTACATCCGGCGCGCGCTCCAGGGGGAACGCGTGACCTTCGAGGCCGAATCGCTGATCGGCGGCGTCGAGCGCTGCCTGTCCTACATCTACCTGCCCGACGTGCAGCCCGACGGCAGCGTCGCCGGCGTCTACGGGCTGGGATCGGACGTGTCGGCGCTGAAGAACGTCGAGCGTCAGCTCAGCCTGCTGGCGCGGTCCGACGCGTTGACCGGCCTCGCGAACCGCTACCAGTTCAACGAGGCGGTGCCGCTCGCGCTCGCGCGCGCCCGCCGCTCGGGCGCCGCGATCGTACTGATGTACCTCGACATCGACCGTTTCAAGTCCATCAACGATTCGCTGGGCCACTCCGCCGGCGACGAGGTGCTGAAGGCGTTCGCGCAGCGCCTGCTGCAAAGCGTGCGCGCGACCGACATCGTCGCGCGGCTGGGCGGCGACGAATTCGTGATCATCCTGGAAGGCTTGCGCGCGCAGCAGGAATCGGAGGTCGTCGCGCGCAAGATCATCGCCAACGTGACGCGCCCGCTGCGGATCGAGGGGCGGCCGCTGTCGCTGACCACCAGCATCGGCGTCGCGTTCCGCGCGCACGTCGCCGCCGCCGACGTCTGCACGGCCGAAAACCTCATCGCGCAGGCCGACCGCGCGCTTTACGCCGCCAAGGGCGCGGGCCGCAACACTTGGCGCCTGCTGGCCGGCGACGACACGGCGGCGCGGGACTGATGGCCTCGACGCGCGGCGGTTTTCCGTGGGGCCGGTCGCGGTGCCGTCTCCGATGCGCCCTCCGACGCCGGCCGCGACGCGGCCCGGCCTCGACCAAACCACGCGAGTGACCATGGCCGAAACGCGACCTCCACGCCATGACGCGATCGACGAAGCGAGCCGCCTGGCCGCCCTCCACGAACTGGGCGCGGGTCTGGGGAGCAGTGGAACAGGAACCGCAGTTAAGCGGCGTGTGCATATTGACGACCAGGAAACCCGTGAATTCGGCATAAGAACAGCCGGGCACGCACCCGCCGAGGGGTGCTATGCCTTGGGCGTGGCGAACCGATCGGCCTGCTTCGCGTGCCGGGCGTCGTCGGCGTGCAGGTACATCGAGGTTCGTCGCGAGCGACGAATGCCGAGACCATGCCCATGATCAAGAAGGGGCAGCTGGGCTGCCACCAAGGGCTCGTCGTGTCCGAATGCCGACCGCTTCTACAGCTTGGCCGTTCGCTGACCGTTTCACCCGCCGGCCTTCTGGCCTATCGACATCCTTACTGCGACAGAGCCCTCCGCCTCACGCCTACATCCTCAACGCGACACAACCTTCCAACCAGCATCAATCTTCGTTATTGCAACCAATACTTCGCTTGCAAGACATTAGGGATCGTAAAACAGTCGATACCATCGCTTTGAATATGCCTGTCCATTCCACGGACGGGCGTACAAGTCTTGGAGAACTGAACAATGACCGGTTTGAGTGAAGCGAGCGCGCGGGAAAATATTGAGTCTGGGTCGGTGAGCAACCCAACGATAGGTGTTAACCCGCCGAAAAGCGGCATTGTTAACGAAGATCAGATGAATCGCGAAAGCGTGCGACCAGTTCGAAGTAAAGCTGAAGAAAGGTTCCCCGGGATGCCGGTAAGGCGCCTAGGCAAGGAAGTAGCCGCAGATGTGCCAGAGGATAACCGCACGGCTGCGGAGACGGAAGAACCCATCGATCCGTCGGACGAAAAATCCTCTGCGATTAAACAGTACGTCGTCGATACATTCAGTTCGCGGCCAGTAGAAAAATTAAAAGCGTGGCCCGCTCTGCGTATACCGGATATTTCTTTGCACCGCACCATCCGCGGTGCGAACTCATCGAAGAAAGTGCAGACACCGGACCATACTCAGGCCGGGTTTTGGCAAGGCGCCTGGATATGTACAGTTGGAAGGGAGGAATCCGTTGAAGGCCGCGGGCGCGCCTGGTTGAATCCGCAGAGTCCTATCACTGCTGGTGTGGCAGTTGCTGGAAGTCAAATAGCCTCTAAAACACAAGACATTGCTGGGTTGGCAGTTGCCGGAAGTCAAATAACCCTTGAAACACAAGAAGAGCAAGAGGAATGGGAAACAAAGATTGAGCCGCCGAAAGAGCGTGAAATTGCAAAGAACAAATT
>JBEVLR010000129.1:0-7232 GCA_040509075.1 Burkholderiaceae bacterium
GCTGCTGTTCGCGCCTGGCGACCAAGTCGGCGAAGGCGATGAACTGCTCACGTTGGAATGAACATGCGAAACCTTGCGGCCTCCCCGGCCCCCTCGTTCGTCAAGATCGTCGACGTCGCCCCGCGCGACGGCCTGCAGAACGAGCGGCAGGTCGTTTCCGCCGCGACGAAGATCGAGCTCGTGCGCCTGCTGCAGGAGGCCGGCCTGCGCGAGATCGAAGTCACCAGCTTCGTCAGCCCGAAGTGGGTGCCGCAGATGGCCGATGCGCCGCAAGTGATGGCCGGCATCGAGCGCCGCGCCGGCGTGCGCCACTCGGTGCTGACCCCCAACCTGAAAGGCTGGGAAGCCGCGGCGCCGACGCGGCCCGACGAGATCGTCGTGTTCGGCGCGGCGAGCGAGGCGTTCAGCCGCAAGAACATCAATTGCTCGGTCGCCGAGTCGATCGACCGCTTCGCCCCCGTGGCGGCGGCGGCGAGGGCGGCCGGCGTCAAGGTGCGCGCGGCGATCTCCTGCGCGCTCGGCTGCCCGTACGAGGGGGCGGTCGCGCCGTCGCGCGTCGGCCAGATCGCGCGGCGGATGCGCGAGATCGGCGTCGACCACCTCGGCGTCGCCGACACCCTCGGCGTCGGCACGCCGCTGCAGGTGCGCGCCGCGATGGAGGCCGCGCTGGAGCACTTCCCCGCCGCCGAGGTCAGCGGCCACTTCCACGACACCTACGGCCAGGCGCTGGCCAACATCCACGCCTGCCTGCTGATGGGCATCAGCACGTTCGACGCCAGCGTCGGCGGCCTCGGCGGCTGCCCGTACGCGAAAGGCGCGACGGGCAACGTCGCGACCGAGGACGTCGTCTACATGCTGCATGGCATGGGCATCGAGACCGGCATCGATCTCGACAAGCTCGTCGACGCGGGCGCCTTCATCAGCCGGGCGACGGGCAGGCCCAACGGGTCGCGCGCCGCCCGGGCGCTGCTGTCCAGGCGCGGCGAGGCCGGCGCATGACGGCGATCGACCCGGACCCCCGGCCCGAAGGCTTCCGGCGCGTCGAACGCGAACTGCGGCGGCTCGGCCATCCGCATCCGCCGCGCTTGCTGGACACTGCGGCCCGAACCTCGCGGCAGGCCGCCGAGGCGCTGGGCGTCGCGGTCGGGCAGATCGCCAAGAGCGTGGTCTTCCGCCGCCGCGCCGACGAGGCCGCGGTGCTGGTGCTCGCGTCGGGCGATCGGCGCGTCGACGAAGGCAAGGTCGCGCGCATCGTCGGCGCGATCGGCCGCGCCGACGCGGAGTTCGTCCGGGCCAAGACCGGCTTCGCGATCGGCGGCGTGTCGCCGCTCGCGCATGCGACGCCGGTCGTCCTGCTGATCGACCGCGAGCTCTTCCGGTTCGACCGCGTGTGGGCGGCGGCGGGCCATCCGCACGGCGTGTTCCCGATGTCGCCCGACGAGCTCGGCAAGCTCACCGGCGCGCCGGTGCATGACGTCGTCGAGGCGGCGCCATGACGCGGGACGGGGAAGACGCCCGCGCCGACGCCGGCCCGGCGCCCGACACGGCCTGGTTCGAGGCCCGCCGGCGCGAAGCGGCCGCGGCGTCGCCGGTGCCGTCGCCGTGCGTGGACATCTGCCGCATCGACCCGGCCACCGGGCGCTGCCTGGGCTGCCGGCGCACGCTCGACGAGATCGCCGCCTGGAGCCGGATGGACGATGCGGCCAAGCGTGAGGTCTGGCGGCAGCTGCCCGGCCGCGCGCCGGCGGCGGCCTGATCGGGCACCGGCCGTGCAGCGCGTCGTCTTCGATTTCGACCTCGTCTCGCCGTACGCCTACCTCGCGTTCGAGCGCTTGCCGCAGGCGCTCGAGGGCCTGTCGCACCATGTCGAACACCGGCCGGCGCTGTTCGCCGCGCTGTTGCAGGCGTGGGACAACGTGGCGCCGGTGGAGGTCGCGCCGAAGCGGGCGTGGCTGTTTCGCCAATGCGCCTGGATCGCGGCGCGGCGAGGCGTCCCGTTCGAGCCGCCCGCGCCGCATCCGTTCAATCCGTTGGCGCTGCTGCGCCTGCTGGTCGCCAGCGCGCCCGAGGGGCGATCTCCGAACCGGCGCGCCGTCGAACTGGCTTTCCGCCATGTCTGGGCGCGCGGGGGCGCCGATCCCAACGACCCGCGGGCGCTGCGCGCGCTGACCGAGGCCATCGCGCCGCTGCGCGATCCGCGGGGCGACGACGTGAAGGCCGAGCTGCGCGAGCGCACCGCCGAGGCCGTGCGCGGCGGCGTGTTCGGCGTGCCTTTTTTCCGGCTCGACGACGGCCAGGCGTTCTGGGGCCAGGACTCGATCGCGATGCTGGCCGACGCGATGCGCCAGCCGCCGCGGCGCTGAAGGCGCCGGTGTTTACCCTCGAGGGCCGTCTGATTCCCACGATGAGGAATGCGGCGTCCGCGTTATCCCTCCTGTTGTAAGTTTCGCGTCACGCCCGCGTCAGAACCGGGTCAGAGGCCGGTTCCAGGATGAGGCGCAGGAGTCCCTGCCCGAGGGCTCCGCGCACAACAGGAGACACACCGTCATGTCCAGCGTCCCCCTGCCGACCGGCCGCGCGCCGGCCCCGGCGCACAATTCCGGCATCACGGGCGACGAGCGCAAGGTCATCTTCGCGTCGTCGCTCGGCACCGTGTTCGAGTGGTACGACTTCTTCGTCTACGGCTCGCTCGCGGCCTACGTCAACAAGGCGTTCTTCACCGGGCTGGAGCCGGCCGCCGGCTACATCGCGACGCTGCTGGTGTTCGCCGCCGGCTTCTTCGTGCGCCCGTTCGGCGCGCTCGTGTTCGGGCGGCTCGGCGACATGATCGGCCGCAAATACACGTTCCTCGTCACGATCCTGATCATGGGCCTGTCCACGGCCGTGATCGGCATCATCCCGACCTATGCGCAGATCGGCGGGGCCGCGCCGGTGCTGCTGATCCTGTTGCGCGTGCTGCAGGGCCTCGCGCTCGGCGGCGAGTACGGCGGCGCGGCGACCTACGTGGCCGAGCATTCGCCGCAGGGACGCCGCGGCGAGTACACCTCGTGGATCCAGACGACCGCGACGCTGGGCCTGTTCCTGTCGCTCGTCACGATCCTCAGCTTCAAGGCGATGGTCTCCAAGGAGGCGTTCGAGGATCCGTGGGGGTGGTGGCGCGCGCCGTTCATCGCGTCCATCGTGCTGCTCGTGATCAGCGTCTGGATCCGCCTGTCGATGAACGAATCGCCCGCCTTCAAGCGGATGAAGGAAGAGGGCCGCACCTCCAAGGCGCCGCTGACCGAATCGTTCACGCGCTGGGGCAACCTGAAGATCGTGCTGCTCGCGCTGTTCGGGCTCGTGGCCGGGCAAGGCGTGGTGTGGTACTCGGGCCAGTTCTACGCGATGATCTTCCTGACCAACTCGCTCAAGATCGATCCGACGACCGCGCAGTGGATGATCGCCGTGGCGCTGCTGCTGGGCACGCCGTTCTTCGTCATCTTCGGCAAGCTGTCCGACAAGATCGGCCGCAAGCCGATCATCATGGCCGGCCTGCTGCTCGCCTGCCTGACCTACTTCCCGATCTTCAAGCAGCTCGCGGCGGTCGGCAATCCGGCGCTGGCGCAGGCCCAGGCGGCGGCGAACATCGTCGTCAGGGCCGATCCGTCCAGCTGCGCGTTCCAGGGCAACCCGGTCGCGCGCGAAATCGATTTCCTCAGCTCCTGCGACATCGCCAAGCGCGCGTTGACCGCCAACTCGGCCAGCTACGGCAACGAACCCGTCGCCCCGGGCACGCCGGCCACCGTGACGATCGGCGACAAGATGCTGGCGGCGCCGTCGGGCATGCTGGCCGCCAGCGGCTACAAGTTCGACGAAGCGTCGGGCAAGGCGATCGCGGCCTTCAAGAAAGACGTCGCCGAAGCGATGAAGGCCGCCGGCTATCCGGCCAAGGCGGCGCCGATCGCCGCGTTCAGCGGGCAGTGGTGGACGATCATCGGCCTGCTGTGGCTCTTGATGATCTACGTGACGATGGTGTACGGCCCGATCGCGGCGATGCTGGTCGAGCTGTTCCCGACCCGCATCCGCTACACGTCGATGAGCCTGCCCTACCACATCGGGAACGGCTGGTTCGGCGGGCTGCTGCCGTCGATCGCGCTGGCGATGGTCGCCCAGAACGGCAACATGTTCTACGGCCTGTGGTATCCGATCGCGGTGGCGGCCGGCTGCTTCGTCATCGGCATGCTGTTCGTCAAGGAAACCAAGGGCGTCGACATCTACGCGCGCGACTGAGGATTCCCGCGCCCGCCGAGGGCCCCGGCCCGGCCGGCGGCCCGCTGCCCGCGCGGGTTGACGAGCGGTCGGTGGTTCCCGGAGCGGGAAACGCCGACCGCCACGGTGGTCGCCGACGCCACCGCTGGTCAGCCGCGCTCCCGAAACCAGGCCTCTTTCGGGCCGTTGCCCTGGACGGCCATGCGAAAGTGCCGTCAGTGGCTATGCCTTGAGCAGCATGTCGAGAAAGGCTGGAGACAGTGTGAACTGCGCGGCCAGGCCACGGGCCTCATCCATGCGCTTGGCCCACCCAAGCAGCTCATTGAAGTGCCGGTCGATGCGCTGGTAGCAATCGTCAAGATGACGCACCGCCGTCGCACAGCCTTCCTCGGTCCACACGTCGTGGCGTTCGATGAAGTGGTGAACCAGCTCGTTGCGCAAGGCGACCAATTCCTCGATGGCCGCCTTCGTCCGGCTCCAATCTTCGCGAGACATCGACAGCCGGAATCTGAACGCCACCGAAGCTTCGCCTGGAGATGACGTTCCCTCCGGCGGCAGGTCTCGTTCGGATCCGTCGGGCACGACGAAGGATTCGAACAACGCGTTGCCGAGCTGTCCGAGGGTCCACCCGGACACTTTCTCCGCCCGCTGCGCGCGCCGCGCCCCCAAAGTGCCCGCGGTTCCCGCCAATTCATGGTCGGCCAGCATCGCTTTCAAGAGATGTTCGTATTGTTGGGAGCGCAGCATGCATCGGCCCAGCAGGCGCTGCACTTCCTGCTGCAGTTCCGGTCGCGGGTCTTCAGCCATTCGCGTTTCGTCCGACTGCGCCGGGCATGGAGCCGGCTCAGTCCGCCGCGCGCCGGCGCAAGTCCCGCTGGATGAGCCACACCAGCGCCGTCGCCAGCACCGACGTCGTGATGACGATGTCGCCGACCACGTCGAAGCGCCGCAGCTTGCCGTCGCCGCCGAGCGCGACGACGTGGCCGGCGGCGACCGAGGCGAGGCCGCCCGACAGTTGCTGGATCGACGCGCCGATCGCGCTGAACGCGCCGCGCTGGGTGGGCGTCGGCACGGACGACACGAGCGCCTGGAACGGGATCATCCGCGAGAAGATGCCGACGAACATGATCGCGTTGACGACGATGAGGGCCGGCAGCGTGATCGGCCCCAGGCGCGTGTAGACCAGCACCGTGGCGCCGGACACGAGGGTGCCGAACAGGAACACGCGCACCTTGCCGAACGCGTCGGCGGCCTTGCCGATCATCGGGCCGAAGAAGATGGTGCAGGCGCCGGTGACGAGATAGACCGTGGGGAGGTCGTGCAGCGCGATGCCCAGGTTGTTCACCGCATAGGCGCTGCTGAAGGGCATCAGCATGTAGCCGCCGGTGGTCAGCAGGGCGGTCGTCAGGAACGGCAGCAGGTAGCGCGGTTCGGTCACGGTGTGCACGAGATGCATCCATGGGCTGTGTTCCTGCGGCTTGCCGAGATGGCCGGCGACCGGCTCCATCCGCCAGGCGATGACCAGCCCGCCCGCGATGCCCAGCCCGGCCATGGCGATGAAGGGCACGTGCCAGCTCCAGCGGTTCGACAGGTACAGCCCGGCCGGGATGCCCACCACCTGGCTGGCGGCGAACGCCGTCTGGATGAAGCCCATCACGCGGCCCCGCATCTGCGGCGGGAACAGGTCGGTGGCGATCGCAAGCACGACCGAGCCGATCACGCCGCCGAACAATCCGGTGACGACGCGCGCGGCGAGCAGGGATTCGAAGTTCTGCGCGAGGCCGCACCACAGCGTTCCGAGCACGAAGCCGGCGTAGAAGAACAGCAACAGGCGCTTGCGGTCGAAGCGGTCGGCGAAGCCGGCCGTCAGCAGTCCCGAGACGCCCGCGCTGAACGCATACGCGGACACGACGAGGCCGAACTGCGATGGCCCGATCGCCAGCGCCGGCATGATCACCGCGCCGAGCGGCGACATCAGCATGAAGTCGAGGATGACGGCGAACTGCAGGAAAGCCAGCATCCCGACCACGGTTTTCTGGTAGCGCGAGAAAACGGCAGGGGGCGGCGCGGCGGCGATGTCCATGGAACGGCTCGGAAACTGGTGAAACCTCGATCCTCGCCGAGATCGGCCCTCTTCGAGCGCACCCGCCGCAGATTTGTTTCCCGGCCACGGACAATCGCCCGCGGCCGGCCGCCGAGCCGATCGGCGCGCGCCGGCCGGGTCAAACCGGCGATACTTGGGCGAATTCGAGAATTTCCCGAGTCTTGCGCCGCGCCGAACGCGGCGCCGGAGCTTCAGCATGCCGTCACGCAAATCCGGACCGATCGATTACAACGCCTTGCCGGAAATGCTGCGCCCGCTCGCCGAGCGCAGCGAGATCCGCCGTTTCCGCAAAGGCACGCTGGTGCTGGACGAGGGCGATCGCGGCGATTCGCTCTACATCGTGCTCGCCGGCGCGCTGCGCGCGTTCACCGACAGCGACAGCGGCCGCCATCTCACCTTCGGCCTGTACGGGCCGGGCGACTACCTCGGCGAGATGGGCCTGGACGGCGGCGCCCGGATGGCGAGCGTCGAAGCGCTGACCGACACCACCTGCGCGTTGGTCGAGCGGGCGACGCTGCTGCAATACATCGGCGAGCGCCCGGCGTTCGCGCTCGAGCTGATTTCGAAGGTGATCCAGCGTGCCCGCGTCGCCAAGCTGACGGCGAGCCAGTATGCGATGAACGATGCCTACCTGCGGCTCAAGCGCTGGCTGGATGCCGTCGCCCAGGCCCAATTCGACGGCACGCGCCTGGTGCGCGAGTCCATCAAGGAAGTCGACCTGCCGCTGCGCCTGGGCTGTTCGCAGGAGATGGCCGACAGCATCCTGCGCGACCTGGAGCATGCGGCGATCATCTCGATGGAAGAGGGCCGCCTGCGGATCCTGCGCGAGCTGCCGAGCCATTGGTGAGCTGGGCGCGCCGCCGCTGCGCGCGGCCCCGCT
>JBEVLR010000130.1:0-5362 GCA_040509075.1 Burkholderiaceae bacterium
GGCGCCGCAGCGGCCATGACGGACACCGGCAGCGCGCCGAGGCCGGCGCGCCAGCCGGCTTTCGTGTCCGGCGGCGGGAAGTCGGCGCGCCAGGTCGCGAGCCACTCCGCGGCTTTCGGCGTCGGGCCGCACGCGATGCGCACGCGGTGCCCCAGCGATGCGAGCCCGGCGCGCAATCGTTCCAGCAAGCGCGCTAACCCGCCGAAGCAGCGCAAGCTGGCTTGCACCTCGGCGAGCACGACGTGGCGGCCGGCGACGGAGACGGCCGGCGTGAACGCCATCAGCGCATGCACCACGGCTTGCAGAGCTGCGGCGTCGCGCGCGGCGTCGGCCTCGCCGAGACGCGCATGCGGCACCAGCCCGAGCGCGGTGGCGCGTTTCTGCCCGGGCCGCAAGCCGCCTTCGCGGGCGGCGCCGTTGACGGCCACCAGCCGCTGGCGATCGATCAACGCGACCGGGCCGACGGGATCGACCGGGTCGGGATCGGAAGGGCCCGCGGCCATGGCGGCACCCTGCCGGCCCGCGGCGTCATCGACCATGCCGAGCCCCAGCGTCGCGATGAAGGATTCCAGCGACAACGCCGGCAAATGAACGCCCACCCACAACATGCCGGCCTCCCGTCGCTTGCGGGGGTCATCCGGCCGTGGACGGGGCCGGCATGCCGGCACGCCGCGGCATGGACGCGCGTGCCCAGGCGATGCGAGACAGCACCGGAGGCAGCGCGAGCAGCACGGGCTCGTCGCGCGTCGGGCCGCGCCGTTTCAGCAGCCTCACCGCCAGCGCATCGGGCCCGCCGGCGGCGAGCGCCAGCCTCAACGGCGCCGGGCTCGGGTGCATCGCAGCGGCCCGGTCGCGCACGATGAAGGCGGCCCCTTCGTGCGATTGCGAAGCGAGCTGCAGCCGCCGCAACGCTTCGCCCTTCAAGGTCGCCGGAACCCACGCGACGATCGCGCCGACTTGGCCGCTGCGCAAGGCCTGCTCCAACGGCCACAGCAAGTCGGCGCCGCGGATCACGACGCAACGCGAGAGATCGACCCCCAAGTGCGCCAGCGCTTCGGCGCAAGGTTCGGCCGGCGGGCCGAGCATCAACACGCCCCGGCCCATCGCGCCGACTCGGGCGAGCAAGGGCGCGAGCAGCCGGATCTCGCCGCAACCGGCCTCGGACAACAGCAGCTCGGTGACCGCACGCTGCGGCCAGCCGCCGCCGGGCAACTCGGCATCGAGCATCGGGTAGCCGCTCGCCTGGGTGCCCGCCCGCCCGTGCCCGAGCTGGTGCGCGCGCCACAGCGACGGATGCAACTGCTCCGGTGACATCGGGAGGGCAGAGAGGGACATCGCGTTGGCACTGTGTTTATAAACAGTCTACATGACTTCCGAGCCGACCCGGAGCAATCTCTCTTGTGCACAATCCGAGGATGCCCGCCGACGCCTCATCGTCTTGCCCCTGCGGCCAGCCGCGGCCTTACGCGGCTTGCTGCGGCCGCTGGCATGCCGGCCCCCGAGCCCTGCAGGCGCCGACCGCCGAGGATTTGATGCGCTCGCGCTACAGCGCCTTCACGCTCGACCTGCTCGATTACCTGCGCGACACCTGGCATCCGCGCACCCGCCCTGCGGCGCTCGAACCGATGCCGGCCGGCCTGCGTTGGCTGGGGCTGGAAGTTCGCCGACATCTGCTGCAGGACGCCGACCACGCCATCGTCGAATTCGTCGCCCGCAGCAAATTGAACGGGCGCGCGGAGCGCCTGCATGAAACCAGCCGTTTCGTGCGCGAAGAAGGCCGCTGGTTCTACGTGGACGGCGACCTCGGCCGCTGAGACCGGGGCCGGAAAGCCGCCGGCGCCGATCGGGCCGAGGCCCGAACGCCTCAGGCCACGGCGGCCACGGGCGGCGAGGTCCGGATCAGGTGGTCGAACGCGCCGAGGGCCGCCTTCGCGCCGTCGCCGGTCGCGATGATGATCTGCTTGAACGGCACCGTCGTCACGTCGCCGGCTGCGAACACCCCCGGCACCGAGGTCTGGCCGCGCGCGTCGACGACGATCTCGCCGTGCTTGGTCAGCTCCATCGCGCCCCTGAGCCATTCGGAGTTCGGCACGAGGCCGATCTGCACGAAAACGCCCTCGAGCTCGACGTGCTTCGCGTCGCCGGTCGCCCGGTCGGTGTAGCTCAGGCCATTGACCTTGCCGCCTCCGCCGGTGATCTCGGTCGTCTGCGCCCGCGTGTGGACGACGACGTTGGGCAAGCTCTTCAGCTTCGCGACGAGGACGGCGTCGGCGCGCAGCTGCTCGCCGAATTCGAGCAGCGTCACGTGGCCGACGATGCCGGCCAGGTCGATCGCCGCTTCCACGCCGGAATTGCCGCCGCCGATCACCGCGACGCGTTTGCCCTTGAACAGCGGGCCGTCGCAGTGCGGGCAATACGCGACGCCCTTGTTGCGGTATTCCTTCTCGCCCGGCACATTGACTTCGCGCCAGCGCGCCCCCGTGGAGACGATGACGGTGCGGCTCTTCAACGTCGCGCCGTTGGCGAGCCGCACGCCCACCAGGCCGTCGGCCTCGGCGGGCAACAGCTTGTCGGCGCGCTGCAGGTTCAGGATGTCGACCTCGTAGCGCTTCGCGTGCTGCTCCAGCGCGGCGGCGAACTTCGGGCCGTCGGTCTCGAGCACCGAGATGAAGTTCTCGATGCTCATCGTGTCCATCGTCTGGCCGCCCATGCGCTCGGCCAACAGGCCGGTGCGGATGCCTTTGCGCGCCGCATAGACCGCGGCCGCCGCGCCCGCGGGCCCGCCGCCCACGATCAGCACGTCGTACGCCGGCTTCTCGCCCAGCTTGGCCGCGTCGCGGGCGGCGGCACTGGTGTCGAGCTTCTTGACGATCTCCTCGACGTCCATGCGGCCCTGGCCGAAATGCTCGCCGTTCAGGAAGACCATCGGCACCGCCAGCACTTGGCGGTCGGCCACTTCCTGCTGGTAGAGCCCGCCGTCGATCACGACGCTGCGGATGCGCGGGTTCAGCACCGCCAGCAGGTTCAAGGCCTGGACGACGTCCGGGCAGTTGTGGCAGGTCAGGGACATGTAGGTCTCGAAGCGGAGCTCGCCCTGGCCCTCCCCCGCCAAGCCCTCGATCTGCTCGATGAGTTCCTGCTCGATCTTCGGCGGGTGGCCGCCGACCTGCAGCAGCGCCAGCACCAGCGACGTGAACTCGTGGCCCATCGGGATCGCGGCGAAGCGGATGCGCTCCGCCTCGCCCGGCCGGTGCAGCGTGAACGACGGCGTGCGCGCGTCGGCGCCGTTCGTCTCGAGCGTGATCTTGTCGGTCAGCGAAACGATGTCGCGCAGCAGGCCGTGCATCTCCTGGCCGGCCTTGCTGTCGTCCAGCGACGCCGTGATCACGAACGGCAGCTTCACACGCTCGAGATAGGCCTTGAGCTGCGCTTTCAGATTGGAATCAAGCATGTGGAGCTCCTTGCCCTTCGGTCGATGAGGGTCAGATCTTGCCGACGAGGTCGAGCGAAGGCGTCAGCGTGGACGCGCCTTCCGTCCACTTCGCCGGGCACACTTCGCCGGGGTGGGACGCGACATACTGCGCGGCCTTGACCTTGCGCAGCAGCTCCGAGGCGTCGCGGCCGATGCCGTTGTCGTGCACTTCCATGACTTTGATGACGCCCTCGGGATTGATCACGAACGTGCCCCGCAGCGCCATGCCTTCTTCTTCGATCAGCACTTCGAAATTGCGCGACAGCGCCTGCGTCGGGTCGCCGATCAGCGCGTAATTGACTTTCTTGATCGCGTCCGACGTGTCATGCCAGGCCTTGTGCGCGAAGTGGCTGTCGGTCGAAATGCCGTAGAGCTCGACCCCCATCTTCGCGAACTCGGCGTGGTGGCTGGCCAGGTCTTCCAGTTCGGTCGGGCACACGAAGGTGAAGTCGGCCGGGTAGAACATGAACACGGACCACTTGCCCTTCAACGATTCCTGCGTGAGGTCGATGAACTTGCCCGCCTTGTAGGCTGTGGCGGCGAACGGCTTGACTTGGGTATTGATCAGCGACATGTGCGAGCTTTCTCGAATGGTTGGGAATGGAAGGACCGGAAGATCGGACCGCGGCAAGCGTACTGCTGCATGGCCATCGATGTCTTGGTGTTGATTATCACAAGAACTATCAATAACTATGCTTCGATAGTTACTATCGAAGCGATAGTCCACGACGATGGAAACCGTTCAACATCGGCGGATGACACCGCGCGAGCGTCAGCCTACAATGAATGAGAATGGTTCTTCTTTAGAGCCCTCTTTGACGCGGCGGCCGAAACGCGGATGCCGGATCGTCGTCCCACCGCCGCGGCCATTCCCCGAGGAACGTTCTTCATGTCTGCTCATGCGCTCGCCCGATTCGACGACCCGGTGTCGCTCGAAGTCGATATCGCGCCAGCCCTGCGCGAGCGCGAAGCCGGCAGCCGCCCGATGACCGGTCCGGAGCCTTCGCAGGCCGTCGCTGCGGGCCATGCCGTCGAAGCGCGCGAACCGGTGCCGCTGACCAGCCTGGGCCGGCACGCGGTCGGCATCGTCGCGGGCGTGCGCTTGCCGCCGGGCGCCGACGGCGATCCGGCGCTCGAACGCACGGCGCTGCGCCTGATCGAGATCGGTTTCGTGCAAGGCACGCGCCTGCGCGTGATCGCGTTCGGCCAGCCCGGCGGCGATCCCATCGGCGTGCGCATCGGCGGGCGCGGCGGCATCAGCACCTTCGCGTTGCGACGCCAGGAAGCCGCTTGCGTGTGGGTCTGGCCGGAACCGCGATGAATACGCGCATCGCGGGGGCTGCCCGGCGAGCGGCGCACGGCCGCCCCGAAGGCGCTCGTGCTGGAGTCCGCAGGACGCAGGCTGCCTGATGACCGCCGCCCACACCCTCGACACCCGCCGCATCGCGTTGCTCGGCAATCCCAATTGCGGCAAGACCGCGTTGTTCAACCTGATGACGGGCAGCCGGCAGAAGGTGGCCAACTACGCTGGCGTCACCGTCGAACGCAAGGAAGGATTGCTCACGCTGCCGTCGGGCCGCCAGGTGCATGTGCTCGACCTGCCCGGCGCCTACAGCCTGAACGCGACCAGCGCCGACGAGACCGTCACGCGGGACGTCGTGAACGGCCGCCGCGCCGGCGAGCCCCCGCCCGATCTGCTGGTCTGCGTCACCGACGCCACCAACCTGCGCTTGACGCTGCGGCTGGTGATCGAAGCGCGGCGCCTCGGCCGCCCGATGCTCGTCGCGCTGAACCTCGTCGACGTGGCCCGCAAGCGTGGCATCCGGATCGACCGCGCGAAACTCGAGCAGGAGTTGGGCGTGCCGGTGGTCGAGACCGTCGCCGTGCGCA
>JBEVLR010000131.1:0-9434 GCA_040509075.1 Burkholderiaceae bacterium
AGGGCGCCCCCTGCGGCGCCCCTGGACCGTCGGCGTCCGCTCAGGCGATCAGCGGTTGCTTTCGCCGACGATCTTCCACTCGGCGCCGACGCGGTCCCAGACCAGCGTCTTGCGCATCGAGTCCTTGAAATCGTCGGATGCGTAGGCTTGGTCGAAACTGGTCTCGACACGGGTATCGCTCAGGGCGCGGGTTTGGATGCCGGACAACGTGACCTCGATCGGCCCCTTCTTGTTCACGAGGCGGCGGCGATCGGCGATCCATGCGGCCTTCGAGCCGTTCAGCGGTTTGAAGTCGGGGCCGTAGAAGCGCATGTATCGGGCCAGGTCGTGCGACATCCAGGCGGCGGCCCAATCCTGGAGGCGCTGCACCGCGATCGCGGCCGATTTCTCCGGCGTCGCGGGGGCGGCCGGTTGGGCGGTCGGCCGGACGGGCGGCGATATGGACAGGCCCCGCGCCTGCGCCAGCTGATCGGCGCGGGTGTCGAGCTGGTCGAAGGAGGCGCCGCCGATGTCCACCGGCGCCAGCGGGCAGCGCGAGGACGCGTCGCCGTCGATCCCCCAGTTCTGCGCTTCGGGCGCCAGGCCCTGGGCTTGCGGACTCTTCAGGCCCAAGCTCCCCACCAGCGTGCCCATGCCGGCGTAGGTGCGCACGACCGCGATGGCGAGATCCTCCTCGGCGATCACGTACGACCGCTTGGCGGTGTAGAGCTCGTTCTCGGCATTGAGCAGATCCAGCAGGCTGCGTTGGCCGATGTCGAACTGCTGGCGGTAAGCGTCGCGCGCCCGCTGGATCGACACCACGTTGCGATCGAGGTAACCCAGCTGGTCGTTGAGCTTGCGGACATCGTTGAAGGCGATCGAGACGGTCTGGCGCGCATCGGTGCATGCCTTGTCGCGGTCGTTCTCGGCCTGGTTGAGCAGGCGCGCGTACTGGCGCTCGCGCGCGGAATCGGACCCGCCGTTGAACAGGTTCCAGGTCATCACGAGCTCCGCGGTGGCGTCTCGCCTCTCGCTCAGCACGCCGTCCAGGTTGTGGCCGGCGGCGGCGCGCACGCGGGCTTCCAGGTGCGGCTGGAAGGGGCTCTTGCGCCCCGCGACCGCGGAACGCGCGCCCCGCAGGTTCTCGATCGCCCCCGCGACGGCCGGGCTCTGCATCGCGGCCGCTTCCATCGCGGCCTGCTCGGTCGCCGGCAGCGGGCGCATCATCCCCACGGCGCTGACGTTGTCGTCCGGGGGGGGCGAGCCGACCAGGCGCACGTAGCGCTCGGTGACGTCGTGCAGATTGGCGCGTTCGGTGACGAGGTTGGACTGCGCCAGCGCGACCCGCGCGACGACCTGCTCGAGGTCGACCCCGCGGCCGACCCCCGCATTCACGCGCGACTGCACTTGGTCGAAGGAAAACTTGTGCTGGACGTAGTTGTCCTCGGCCAAGGCCACCAGCTTGCGGTAGCGGACGACGTCGTAGTAGGCCCTGGCGGCCTCCATGGCGAACTGCTCGGTGGCGTCGAGGAACTCGAAATAACGCAGCAGCTTGGCGTGCCCCAGCCGCTCCACTTCATGGCTCGTCCCCAGCCCGTCCCACAGCAACTGGCTGAGTTCGAGGCGGACGCCGCTTTCGAAGAACCGCGGGCTGCCGGGAACGGTTTCGGTGTTGGAATACGCACGCTTGCCGCCGTTCGCGGAGGCGTCGAGGTGCGGCTTCCAGGCGCCCTGCGCAACGCCGATCTCCTCGTTCGACGCTCGAAATGCATTGAACTTCGCCGCGACTTCGGGATTCCCTTCGATCGCTTTCTGGACCGACTGGGCCACCGGCGACGTCGTCTGAGCCAGGGCGGCACCACTTGCGAGTGCCAGCAGACTGAAGCGGATCAAAGTTTGTTTCATGGAAAGTGCGGTCTCGTCCGAAGGTGTAGTCAATTGTTTCAATAATGATAACTAGGCACGGCGCTCCAGCGGCTCGCGAGCGACGTTGACGTGCCGATCCGCCAAGCGATCGTGCCGGCCGCGATTGTCTCGCGTCTTTTGTGCTCCTATGCCACGCCGGCACTGAGGAAAACCCGGGCGCCGGCTTCAGTCGCGAGATCGGCCTGCCGATACGCCTGAGTGGACTTCGCCGATGACTTTCGCCCGACCGACGCCGCGATGCCGTTTCAGCGGGCGATCGGAGCCTTCGCGGCGCGTTGCGGCGTCCGTGCGCCGTTCGGGGTCGTCCTGCGGCGGCTGCGCTGCGTGGCGTTGTTCGCCGCCGCGCTGCTGCTTTTCGCGGGCCCGGCGGTGCACGGCCTGGATTCCGACCGCATCGTCCGCGCCGCCGAGAAATATGGGCCGACGGCGCTGGCCAACGCGAAGGCGCTCCAGCAGGTGATGAGCGGGGTCGCCGGAAAGGACGACGCGGCGCAGCTCAGGGCGGTGAACGACTTCTTCAACCGCCGTCTCGCTTACAAGGAAGACATCGACAATTGGGGCGTGGAGGACTACTGGGCCAGCCCCCTCGAATCGCTCGGCAAGGGCGCCGGCGATTGCGAGGATTACGCGATCGGGAAGTACTTCGCGCTCGTCGCGCTGGGGATGCCGCACGAGAGGCTGCGCCTGGTCTACGTCCGGGCGAGCATCGCCGAGGCGCCGGGCGGCGTCGTCGCGCACATGGTGCTGGCCTATTATCCGCAGGCCGATGCCGAACCGCTCGTCCTCGACAACCTTCAGCCCGAGATCCGGCCGGCCGGCCGCCGGCCCGACCTGATGCCTGTCTTCAGCTTCAACGCGGAGGGTTTGTGGCAGGGAGTTGGTAGCATCCGTGCCAATGGCGATCCGATGGCGCGTCTGTCGAAATGGCGCGAAGCGCTGATGCGGGCCCGGCAGGACGGTTTCCGATGAATGACCGGAGCACGCGTGTGGCGTGGCCGGACCGGATTTCCGGGATCGACCAAGAGGTGAACGCATGTCGCTGATCCGTCAGGTGTGGTTGCTGTTGGCTGTGACGCTGGTGCTGGCCTTCGCGGGCGCGATCGGCGCGTCGGTGAATTCCGCGCGCCAGTATCTTCAAATGCAGCTGAATCTGAAGAACAACGACGCGGCGCAATCGCTCGCGCTGACGCTGTCGCAGCAGCATGGCGACCCGGTGGCGCTCGGGCTGGCCATCTCCAGCCAGTTCGACACCGGCTATTACGAGCGCATCCGGCTGATGGCGCCCGGCGGCCGCGGCATCGTCGAGCGCCGATCCGACGCGCACGCGCAGAAGGCGCCGGCCTGGTTCGTCAGGCTGCTGGGCATCGCGCCGGCGGACGGCGTGGCGCAGGTCAGCGACGGTTGGCGCCAGGTCGGGCGCCTGGAGGTCCGCAGCCAATCGGCGTTCGCCGACGACGAGCTCTGGCAGAGCTCGGTCGACACGGCGTGCGTGCTGCTGCTCCTGGCGATCGCCACCGGCGCGCTGTCGTGGATCGGCGTGCACCGCATCCGCGCGCCGCTCGCGCGCACCGTGGATCAGGCGCGCGCCATCACGGAGCGCCGCTTCGTGACCGTCGACGAGCCCGAAGTGCCCGAGCTGCGCAACGTGACGCGCGCGATGAACGCGATGGTCGAGCGCGTGAAGGCGATGTTCGACGAGCAGGCCAACCAGGTCGAGCAACTGCGCCGGCAGGCGCATTGCGACCCGTTGACGGGCTTGTCCAACCGCGCGCATTTCCTCGGCCGCCTCAGGGGGATGCTCGACCGCGAGGAAGGTTCCGCCAGCGGCGTGCTCGTCATGGTGCGGCTGGTCGAACTGCAGGCGCTGAACCGGACGCTGGGGCGATCGGCCACCGACCGCCTGCTCCAGAGCGCCGCCGGCTCGATGGTCGAATCCTCGCGCCGGCTGGGCGCCGCGGAGGTCGGGCGCTTGAACGGCAGCGACTTCGCGCTCGCGCTGCCCGACATCGAGACGCTGCGCGAGCCGGCGGTCGATGTCGCCGCGCGGCTGCGCGGCTTGCTGCGCGTCCACGACGGCAGCGCCCACGCGGTGATCGGCGCGGTGCGCTGGCGCCACGGCGCGTCGATGTCGTCGCTGCTCGCGGCCGGCGATCAGGCGCTGGCCAACGCCGAGAGCCGCGGGCCTTACACCGTCGAGCTGGACGACAGCACGCAAGCGTCCGCGCTCGGAGAGGACGCCTGGCGCCACCGTCTCCAGGCCGCGCTGGCCGAGCGCGGCGCGCAACTGGTCGATTTCCCGCTGATCGGGCGCGGCGGTGAACTCGTCCATCACGAATGCCCGCTGCGGTTGCGCCTGGGCGGCGAGGGCGAGCTGGTGTCGGCGGCGCAATGGCTGCCGATGGCGCGGCGCGCGCACCTGACGTCTGAAATCGACCTGTTGGCCGTCGAGTTGGCGCTGCTCGCCATCGCGCACGACGCCGCGCCGCGCTCCGTGAACCTGAGCCCGTCTTCGCTTGCCGATTCGGCGTTCTCGGCGCGGATGCGCACGCTCGTCGCCGCGCATCCGCGCGCCGCGTCCGGCTTGTCGCTCGAACTCGCGGAGGCCGGCGCGATGAAGCAGCTGCACCTGGTGCGCGAACTCGCGGAACAGCTGCACGGCGGCGGCACGAAGGTGGGCCTGGAGCATGCCGGCGAACGCCTGGGCGAAACGCGCGGCCTGCTCGAGGCCGGGCTCGATTTCGTCAAGCTCGACGCCAGCTTCGTGCAGGGCCTGGCCGGCGACGATGCCCGCGCGCAACACGTGGCCGGCACCGTGCGCATGCTGCACGGCATCGGGCTCAAGGTCTATGCCGAAGGCGTGGCGGAGGTGGAGGATGCCGCCCAGCTGTGGCAGTGCGGCGTCGACGGCCTGACCGGGCCGGTCGTTCAAGCCGGGCGGGCGGCTTGATGTCGGCCCCGCCCGCCTGGCGCATCGTCAGCAACCCCGACGATCTCGAAGAGGGGCTGTTCGGCCAAGTGCTGCTGTGGATCTTCGAGATCCTGCCGTGGCTGGACGCGCACGGAATCCAGCCCGAGTGGGAGATCTACTCGCCCCTTTACGGCAAGGGCCCCGGTCGTCCGGTGCTGCCCGGCGTTTTCGATCTCGCCTATGCGCCGGCGTCGCCCGCGACCCGCTCGCGCTCGCTGCTGTGGACGCGCGTGTTCCACACCAGCGCGCTGGGCGGCGATTGGGCCGGCACGCACGCGCTGTGGACCCGGTATTTCCGCGTGCCGGCGCGCATCGAGGCGCAGGCGGACGCGGTGGGCCTGCCCGGCGACTGCCTCGGCCTGCACTATCGCGGCACGGACAAGAACCGCCAGTCGATCGACACCAACGCGGTGTCGGCCGACGATTTCCTGACGCTCGCCGCCGCCTTCATCGCGCGTCGGCCCGATCTGCGCGCCATCTTCGTCGCCAGCGACGAGCCGGGGCTGCTCGCGAAGGCGATCGATCGTTTCCCGTCGATGGACGTGCGCGGCCTGGGCGATGTCGCATTCCACAAAGCCGCCGATTCGCGCGGCGACCCCGGCAAGGCCGACCGCGCGCTGCTCGACTGCGTGCTGCTGTCGCGTTGCCGCACGGTGCTGAAGTGTTCCTCGGCGCTCTCGGGGTTCGCGAAGGTGCTGAAGCCGGAGCTGGAGTGCTATCGCGTCGCCGCCTGCAAGATGTTCGGCGACATCCCTTATTTCCCCGACGCCTACGTCCCCCGCTTGACCTTGGACGACCCGGCGGCCGCCGAGATCCTCGCGCGCCAGTTCGCCGATGACTGGCTCGACGATCCGCAGGCGCGCGCGCGCTGGCTGACGCCGTTCGTCGGCCGCCGGCGCTACGGCTTCGGGCGCATCGGGCTCAACGCGCTGAAGTACGGCGTGTCGGTGCTGCTCGGAAAGCCCCGCAAGGCCTGAGCGGCCGTGACTTGAGCAACCCGCCGGCGCGGCGCGCGGGCCCGTCCGGCGCACGCGCGGCGCCCGGACGACGGATCCCGCGGCGTCAGTGCCCGTTGGTCATCAGCTTGCCTTCGTTCAGCAGCGTCGTGATGACCTGCGCGTCGGTGTTCGTGCCCACCAGGTTCACGCCGAGGAGCGTGATGGTCTGATCCGCGAGCCCGTTGCCGCCGGCGGCGAAGTTGCCCGCCGAGCTGACGTGGATGACGGTGTCGCCGGCCGGGTCGACCGTGAAGTGCAGGTAGTTCGTCAGGTCGCCGGCGCCGCTGGCGCCCGCCGGCCGCGTTTCGCCCGCGAGCAGGTCGCGCAGATCGAGGACATCGCCTCCGGCCGACACCGCGGCGGGGTTGAAGTCCCGGATCGTGTCGGCGGCCGGGGCGGCCGTCGTCCCCTGGTCGCCCAAGTGCCATTTGAAGACGTCGACGCCGCCGCCGCCCGTCATCGTGTCGTTGCCCGCACCGCCCGACAAGGTGTCGGCGCCGGCGCCGCCGCGCAGGATGTCGTCGCCGGTGCCGCCGTCGAGCAGGGTCGCGCCGCCGCCGGCGACGAGCGAGTCGTTGCCCGCGCCGCCGACCAGCGCGTCGTGTCCGGCGCCGCCGGTGATCGTGTCGTTGCCGCCCAGTCCCCAGCGGATGTCGTTGCCGTTCGCCGTGGTGGACAGGCTGTCGCCGCCGGCCGTGCCGTAGGCGTTCGCGGTGTCGGCCAGCACGTTCAGCGTGACGGTGGACGACGTGGTCGCCGTGCTGCCGTCCGTGGTCACCGTCGAGGTCGCATGCACGCCCAGCGTGACGCTGTCCGTGAAGGTGGAGGGCGGATCGAGGGCCAGGCTCGACAAGCTCCAGCCGCTGACGTCGGCGACGGCCGACGCCGACGTGGCGGTGAACGAGTGCGTGCCGTCGGTCAGCGTGGCGCCGACCGGGATCGAATCGATGGTCACCGCGAGCGTCTGGTTGGGGGCGCCCGACAGCGCGGCGCCGATCGTCGGCAAATTGACGATGTAGCCCTGCTCGCCGGTGTTCGAATGCAATGCGAAATTCACGTTGTCCAGGACGCCGCCGAAGCTGTTCGAATCGGCGGCGACGAACTCGAGCGTGCTGGAGCCCGTGGCGGTCGCCATCACGTCGAGGGTGTAGTGCGCCATCGCGCCGCTCGCGCTGTTGATCGTGTCGACGACCTGGCCTTCCCAGTACACGTACACGACGGAGTTCGTCGCCGCGCCGTTGTTCTGCCGCGCCGCGAAGTCGAAGCTCAGCGTGTAGAGCTCGCCGGCACGCGTGTTCACGGAGGTGAACAGGTTGCCCGCGTCGTTCAGGTTTTGCTCCAACTCGAGCACTTGCGTTGCGTCGCCGGTGACGCTGTAGGTGCTGCCCAGGCCGATTTCGACCGTGCCGCCGCCGTTGCCGGTGTGCCAGGCGAGGTCGGGGGTGCTGCCGCCGGTCTCGGTGCCGTGGGACAGGAGGCTGACGGCCTGGTTCGCGTAGCCGGTGCCCGCCAGGGATTTTTCCTCGAAGTTCGAGGCGATGGCGTAAACGTGGCTGGCGAGGCTCAAGGTCGGCGCGTCGGCCGCTTGCTGGATGGTGATCGTGGCGGTCGCGGTGGACTTGTCGCCGTTCGCGTCGGTGAGGACGTAGTCGAACGTGTCCTTGCCGAAATAGCCCGTGGTCGGGGTGTAGGTGAACGTGCCGTTCGGATTGACCGTGACGCTGCCGTGCGCCGGGCCATGGGCGGCATCCAGCGTCCAGGTGTTGGCTTGGCCGGCGGCCGGAATGTCGTTCGCCGCGAGATTCCCATTCGCGATCGCGGTGTTCTCGTTCGTCGTGAAGGCGTCGGCCACGGCCGCCGGCACGGGCACGATGGTCAGGTTGACGGTCGCCGTCGACGCATTGCCCGCGCCGTCGGTCAAGGTGTAGGTGAACGAATCGGTGCCGCTGTAATTCGTCGCCGGCACATAGCTGAACGTGCCGTTGGGGCTGAGCGTGACGGCGCCGTGGGCGGGGCCCGAGGCCAATGCCCAGGTGTTGACGCCCGTGGAGTCCGGAGTGTCGTTGGCCGCGACCGTGCCGGTGATGGTCGAGTTTTCCTTGCCCGAAACGGTGTCGTTGGCCGCGATCGGAACCGGGGTGACAGTCAGGTGCACCGTAGCGGTCGAGCTTTGACCGGACGCGTCGGTGATCGTGTAGGTGAAGCTGTCGGCGCCGGAGTAGCCGGTGGCCGGCGTGTACGTATAGGTGCCGTCGGGGTGGACGGTGACGGCGCCGTGCGCCGGCGGCGTGGCGACGGCCCAGGTGTTGACCTCGCCGGCGACCGGCGTGTCGTTGGTGACGAGGGTGCCGGAGACGGAGGCGTTCTCCTTGACGCTCGCCGCATCGTCGACGGCGACGGGGGCGACCGCGCTGACGGTCAATGCGACCTTGGCGGTCGAGCTCTGGCCCGACGCGTCGGTGATCGTGTAGGTGAACGAGTCGGTGCCGACGTAGCCGGTGGCCGGCGTGTAGGTGTAGGTGCCATCGGCATGAACGGTGACGGCACCGTGCGCCGGCGGTGTGGCCACGGCCCAGGTGTTGGCCTCGCCGGCGACCGGCGTGTCGTTGGTGACGAGGGTGCCGGAGACGGAAGCGTTCTCCTTGACGGCCGCCGCGTCGTCGACGGCGACGGGGGCGAGGGGAGAGACGGTCAACGCGACGGTGGCCGTGGACGTGTGGCCGTTGCTGTCCGTAATGGTGTAGGTGAACGCATCGGCGCCCGTGTAGCCCGGTGCCGGAACGTACGAGAAAGTGCCGTCGGGGTCGACCGTGACGGTGCCGTGCGAGGCGCCCGTGGTCAAGGCCCAGGTATTCGTCTGCCCGGCGGAAGGCACGTCGTTGCTGTTCAGGTTTCCCGTGATCGGAGAGTTCTCCGTGCCCGCCAGCGTGTCGGGATTGGCGACCGGCACCGGGGCGATGCTCAGCGTGACCGTGGCGGACGACTTCGAACCGTCGGCGTCGGTGATCGTGTAAGTGAACGAATCGTTGCCGGCGTAACCCGCGGCGGGCTCGTAGGCGAACGTGCCGTTCGCGTTGACGAGAACCGTTCCGTGCGCCGGGCCGGCCGCGAGCGACCAGACGTTGCCGCCATCGGCCGACGGCGCGTCGTTGGCAGACAGGTTGCCCGAGATCAGCGCGTTCATCGTGCCGACGTAGGCGTCCGCGACGGCGACGGGTGAATGGTCGGCCGACGCGGGCACCGAGATCGTGATGGTGGAGCTCGACTGGCCGCCCGCAGCGTTCCGGTCGGTGTAAGAGAAGGTGACGGAGCCGCTGAAGCCGGGCGTGGGCGTGAAGGTCAGCGTGCCGTCCGGATTCATCGCGACCGCGCCTTGCGGCAGCGCGACGGTGGTCTGCGGATCGATCGGGTGGCCGGCGACGGCCACCACCGAGATCGTGGTCGTCGACACGTCGTTGCCGCGCGGATCGAAGGTGACCGGCGTGTTCAACGCCGTGGATTCGACGTCGGGGTTCGCCTGCGGCGGCGTGCGCGGCAGTTCGAGGGGCCGCTCCGACGCCGGA
>JBEVLR010000132.1:0-6727 GCA_040509075.1 Burkholderiaceae bacterium
CAGCATCGAGCGCTTGGGGCCATCGACGTTCGGCGCGGTCATGTGGTAGGCGTCGCCGCTCATGCCGAAGCCGGAGAGTTCGGCGTAGATCGTCGCGCCGCGCTTCTTCGCGTGCCCGAATTCCTCGAGCACCTGGGCGCGGCCCCCTTCCCCCACCACCAACCGGCCGGGGCCTTGGCCCCCGGCCCGCGCCGCGGCGGCGGGGTCTTCGTTGCGCGTCGACAGCGCGCGGGCGGACGAGAAGCCGCCGATTCCCAGCGGCGAGACGGTCGACTCCGCGCCGCCGGCGATCATCACGTCGGCGTCGCCGTATTCGATCATGCGCCCGGCCATGCCGATCGAGTGCAGGCCGGTCGTGCAGGCGGTGACGATGCCGAGATTCGGGCCGCGGAAGCCGCAGCAGATCGACACGTGGCCCGAGATCATGTTGATGATCGAGGCCGGCACGAAGAACGGCGAGATCCGGCGCGGGCCGCGGTTCAGGTATTCGGTCTGCGTGTGCTCGATCTCCGGCAGGCCGCCGATGCCCGCGCCCATCAGCACGCCGATGCGGTCGCCTTGCGCCTCGGCCAGCGCGTCGCCGGTGGGCAGCCCGGCGTCCTTGACCGCCTGCAGCGCCGCCGCCACGCCGAAATGGATGAAGGTATCCATGTGGCGGGCGTCCTTGCCGGAGATGTAATCCTCGATGTTGAAGCCTTTCACTTCGCCCGCGAAACGGCAGGCGAAAGCGGCCGCATCGAACTTGGTGATGGTGGCGATGCCCGAACGGCCGGCCACGATGTTGGCCCACCCCTCGGCCACCGTGTTGCCCACGGGACAGACCAGACCGAGTCCGGTGACGACGACGCGACGACGAGTCATTTTGAATTTCTATCAACGCCCCGAACAGGGCAAGAAGCGGCCTCTTCCACCCGATTCTCGAGGTGAGCGCAAGAGCCGGGCACTGCCCCCGGCGCCGCCGCCCGAACGTCCCGACCAAAAAACCCAACGGAGGAAGGAGACGGGCTCCGCGCGCGGCGATCCGGCCGGCCCCTCGGGTGCAGCGACCGGAGGAGCCTGGGGCTCACATCTTGGCGTGGGACTTGGCGTAGTCGATGGCCAGCTGCACGGTGGTGATCTTCTCGGCTTCTTCGTCGGGGATCTCGATGCTGAATTCGTCTTCGAGGGCCATCACGAGTTCGACCGTGTCGAGCGAGTCGGCGCCCAAGTCGGCGACGAAGGCTTTCTCGTTGGCCACGTCGGCTTCGGGAACGCCGAGTTGTTCGGCAATGATCTTCTTCACTCGTGCTTCGATATCGCTCATGACACTCCTCCGGGAGGTTTGCATAAAAACGGGCGGATTCTACTTGCCCGGACAACCAGGCCGCCGCACCGACACTGCCGTCGGCGCGGCGGGCCGCTCAATTCATGTACATGCCGCCGTTGACGTGCAGCTCGGTGCCGGTGATGTAGCCGGCCTGGCTCGACGCCAGGAAGGCGACCGCCTGCGCGATCTCTTCCGGCTTGCCAAGGCGCGCCAACGGGATCTGCTGCATCAGCGCGGCCTTCTGGGCCTCGGGCAGCGAGTCGGTCATGTCGGTCTCGATGAACCCGGGGGCGACGCAATTGACGGTGATGTTGCGGCTGCCCAGCTCGCGCGCCAGCGCGCGCGTCATGCCCGCGACGCCCGCCTTCGCCGCGGCGTAGTTCGCCTGGCCCGGATTGCCGCTCGCGCCCACCACGGACGTGATGTTGACGATGCGTCCGAAACGCTGCTTCATCATCGGCCGCATCACTTCGCGCGACAGGCGGAACACCGACTTCAGGTTGGTGTCGGCGACGGCGTCCCAATCGTCGTCCTTCATGCGCATGGCCAGGCCGTCGCGCGTGATGCCCGCGTTGTTGACGAGCACGTGCAGGCCGCCGTATTCCTTGACGATGCCGTCGACCAGCGCCGCGACGCCGGCGGCGTCGTTGACGTCGAGGCGCGCGCCCCTGCAGCCCGACTGGCCGGCCAGCGCTTCGGTGATCGCCCGCGCGCCGGCGTCGGTGGTGGCCGTGCCGATCACGCGGTAGCCACGCACCGCGAGCTCCATGGCGATCGCGCGTCCGATGCCGCGCGACGCGCCGGTGACCAGCGCCGTCTGCACGCTGCCTTCATTGATGCCGCTCATCGCGCACTCTCCATGGACAGGATTTCCCGGACTCCGGCCAGCGAGGCCGGATCGAACAGCGGCGCCGACACCAGCGCGGGATCGATGCGCTTGATGGTGCCCGACAGCACCTTGCCCGGGCCGCATTCGATCACGTGCGTGACGCCGCGGTCGCGCAGCGCCTCGACGACCTCGACCCAACGCACCGGCCCGGCCGCCTGGCGCACGAGCGCATCGCGGATCGCCGCGGCGTCCGCCGGCGCCGCGACGTCGATGTTGTTGATCACCGGGATGGCCGGCGCGTGCAAGGTCACGCCCGCCAACGCGGCCTGCAGCCGCAGCGCGGCCGGCTTCATCAGGCTCGAATGGAAAGGCGCCGAGACCGGCAGCGGCACCGCCCGCTTCGCGCCCGCCGCCTTCAAGACTTGGCACGCCGCATCGACGCCGGCCCTGGTGCCGGCGATCACGACCTGCTTCGGGTCGTTGAAGTTCACCGCTTCGACGACTTCGCCGCTCGCCCGCGCGGCGGCGGCGCAGCCGTCGCCGACCGCTTGCGCGTCGAGGCCGAGGATCGCGGCCATCGCGCCCGCGCCGACCGGCACGGCCTGCTGCATCGCGGATGCGCGCAGGCGCACCAGCGGCAGCGCGTCGGCCAGCGTCAGCACGCCGGCGGCGACGAGCGCGCTGTATTCGCCCAACGAATGGCCGGCGACGGCCGCGGGCGCGGCGCCGCCTTCGGCGAGCCACGCGCGGTACGCGGCGACGCCCGCGGTGAGCATCACGGGCTGGGTGTTGGTCGTCAGGTCGAGCTGATCCTTCGGGCCGTCGTGGATCAGGCGGCCGATGTCCTCGCCGAGCGCGGCCGACGCTTCCCGCAGCGTCGAGACGATGGCGGGATGATCGCCCCACGCGTCGAGCATGCCGACGCTCTGCGAACCCTGGCCGGGGAAGACGAATGCGAAAGAAGTCATGGAAGGCAAGTGTTGTCGTTGTCCGCGCGATGCGCCGTCGCGATGGCGGTGCGCCCGCCCGGGGCCGGCCGCGTCGGCGCGCCGCGCCGGATTCTCAGTAGTCGACCAGCGCCGCGCCCCAGGTGAAGCCGCCGCCGACGCCTTCCAGCAGCAAGCGCTGGCCGCGCCGGATCTGGCCCGCGCGCACCGCGGCGTCGATCGCCAGCGGAATCGAGGCTGCGGACGTGTTGCCGTGCTCGTCCACCGTGACGACCACGCGTTCGGGCGGCAGCCGCAGCTTGCGCGCCGTGCTCTGCATGATACGGATGTTCGCCTGATGCGGCACGAGCCAGTCGACATCTCCCGCGGTGCGTCCGGCCAGCGCCAGCACTTCGCCCGCGACCTCGCCCAGCACGTTGACCGCCAGCTTGAAGACCGCCGGGCCGTCCATCTTCAGCAGCGGATGGCCGAAGATCTCGCCGCCGTTGACGGTGCCGGGCGTGCAGAGGATGTCGAGGTGACGGCCGTCCGCGTGCAGCTTGGTGGCGACGACGCCGGGCTCGACGCTGGCCTCGAGCACGACCGCGCCCGCGCCGTCGCCGAACAGCACGCAGGTGGTGCGGTCGGTGAAATCGAGCAGGCGGGAGAAAACTTCCGAGCCGATGACCAGCGCGCGCCGCGCGGTGCCGCACCGGATCATCGCGTCGGCCACGCTCAGCGCGTAGATGAAGCCGGAGCAGACCGCCTGCACGTCGAACGCCGCGCAGCCGTACGCGCCGAGCTTGTGCTGGACGATGCTGGCCGTCGATGGGAACACCATGTCGGGCGTGGACGTCGCGACGATGATGAGGTCGACGTCGGCGGCCGTGCAGCCGGCGGCCTCGAGCGCGCGCCGCGAGGCGGCCGCGGCCAGGTCGCTGGCGTTGACGTCGTCGGCGACGAAGTGGCGCGCGCGGATGCCGGTGCGATCGACGATCCAGTCGTCCGAGGTCTCGATGCCCCGCTCGGCGAGCAGCGCGACGAGATCTGCGTTCGCCACGCGGCGCGGCGGAAGGTCGCTGCCGGTGCCGGCGACGCGGGAAAACTTGGGACGGGTCATGCGGCTTGGGCTTGGGCGACGTCTTCGACGCCGGTCGCGGGCAGGCCTTGCATGGTGTCCACGATGCGGTCGTGCACGCCGTCGAGCAGGCGATTGCGGGCGGCGTCATGGGCGCGGTGCAGCGCCTGGCCGAACGAGTAGGCGTCGGCGCCGCCGTGGCTCTTGAACACGAGGCCCTTCAGGCCGAGCAGCGCGGCGCCGTTGTAATGGCGCGGATCGAGCCGGGCCTGGAAGCGCCGCAGCACCGGCAGCGCCCCGAGCCCCAGGAGCTTCGTCCACCAGTTGCGGCCGAATTCCTCGCGGATCATCGACTTCATCATTTTGGCGACGCCTTCGTTGCTCTTGAGCGCGACGTTGCCGACGAAGCCGTCGCAGACCACGATGTCGGTCGTCCCCTTGAAGATGTCGTCGCCCTCGACGTTGCCGTAGTAGTTCAGGCCGCCGCCGGACACGGCGCGCAGCAATTCGCCGGCGCGCTTGATCACCTCGCTGCCCTTGATCACTTCCTCGCCGACGTTGAGCAGGCCGACCAGCGGCTCCGCGCGGCCTTCGATCGCGGTGACGAGCGCGCTGCCCATCACGGCGAACTGCAGCAGGTGCTCGGCGTTGCAATCGACGTTCGCGCCAAGATCGAGCACGCACGTGAAGCCGCCCGTGATGTTGGGCAGGAACGCGGCGATCGCGGGCCGGTCGATGCCGTCCATCGTCTTCAGCAGGTAGCGGGAGACGGCCATCAGCGCACCGGTGTTGCCGGCGGACACGCAGGCGTCGGCGGCCGCGGGCGCGCCGGCCCCGTCGGCTTTCAGCTGCGCGATCGCGACCCGCATCGACGAATCACGCTTGCGGCGCAACGCGGTTTCCACCGTGTCGTCCATCGCGATGACCTGGCTCGCGGCGACCAGCGCGCAACGCGGCCAGTCGGTCGCGGGCGCGAGCGCGCCGGGGCTGCCGACCAGGAGAAGTTCGGCGTCGGGATGCCGCTCGAGGAAAGACTTGCAGGCCGGCAGCGTGACGGACGGGCCGAAATCACCGCCCATGCAATCCACCGCCAGGCGGACGCGCGTTCGGGGTGTCAGAGGCACAGGATGAATCACAGTCGGGATCGGTCGGGCCGATCTAATTCCAGCAATCCGAGACCATATCAGACGTCCCTGAACGCGACTCGGCGATCGACCTGAAAACTTGGCCAGGCCTGGCCGCGCGCATCGCGACTCCGGCGCCCGGACAGGATCGGGCCAGGCCGGCCGGCGGCACGGCGGCGGCCGCCGCGAGAGCAGGCCCGCGGCGAGCCGGCGCCATGCGGGACGCGCCCGTAGGCACCGACCGCGGCGAACGGCTTCGCCGCGATGCCCGCAGGCTCAGGCGTCGGCCTTGGTCTTCAGGACCTTGCGGCCCCGATAGAAGCCCGTCGGGCTGATGTGGTGGCGCAGATGCACTTCACCGGTCGTCGGCTCGATGGCCGTGCCCGGCGCGGTCAGCGCGTTGTGGGAACGGTGCATGCCGCGCTTCGAAGGCGACTTCTTGTTTTGCTGAACAGCCATTTGAAACTCCTGGGAGCGGTCGACGCCTGGATCGGATGCGCCGGCTCGAACATCGCCCGGCATGCCGCGCAGGGGCCCCGCAGTTCCCGCGGACCGACCGCAACGGATGCCCGCAAAAAACCGCCGCCCCGGCGGCAAGCCGGAAAGTAAAAAAGGAAAAGCCAAGCATCATAGCACGCAGCGGCCCACCCACCAAGCCCGGCTGACGCCGGCAACGCGAGCTCCGCGGCTCGCGCCCAGGCGCGCGGAGGATCAGCCGCCATCGCCGCCGCCGGACTCCTTGCGCAACGCGGCCAGCGCCGCGAACGGGCGGGCCGCCGGGGAACCGACGATCTCGACGTCCCCGAACGAGGTCGGCAAAGGTTGCGGACATTGCGCATGCCGAGGCACCAGCGGCAGCGCGAGCAGCATTTCGTCCTCGACCAGCTCGCGCAGGTCCAGCGTGGGAGAAAGCGCGAGCGCGTCGTCCTCCATCTCGTCGTCGAGCGCAGCGGCGGTGGCCTCGTCGTCGACGAACCGGAAGCGGCGGTCGACGCGCACGGTCTCGTCGAGCGGCGACAGGCAGCGCTGGCACTGCAGCACGACATCGGCGTCGGCGGTCAGGGCCAGCCAGATCTGCGGCTGCCCGCCCACGGAACGGAGCGACCCGACCACATGCCAGCGGACGCGGCGCGACAGGTCGGCCGCGGCGCGCGAGGCGACGGCCGAGCCTGCGTCGGGAACGCACTCGCTGGCGGCCAATCGCGCGAGCTCGGCGATCGCCCAGTCGCCGCCGAGCTCGCGGGACTCGGCGGCGAAGCGGGCCACCGGCAGACGCGACGGGTCGAAAGGAACGGAAGTCATGCGCCGATTTTAATGCGTCGGGCGCGGCGACAATCCCCGGCATGCCTCAAGCATCGCCGCCCGCTTCCTCGCTGCCGCCGCCCACCGCCGGCTCGCCCGCATTGATCCTCGCTTCGACCTCGCGCTACCGCCGCGAGCTGCTGGAGCGGCTGCGGCTTCCCT
>JBEVLR010000133.1:0-11398 GCA_040509075.1 Burkholderiaceae bacterium
GAACGGTTGCGCAAGCCTTGCATCACGCCGACTGATCGGCCTCCTTGCAGGACGGCGCGCAGACGGACTGGGCGCGGCCCAGCAGCTTGCGCGTCTTCAGTTGCGCACGCGGACGGTGCTTGCCGCACAGAAAGCACGACATCGTGGCGGCGCCGAACGCGCCGGTGGCGGCGAACGGCGATCCGGCCGCTTTGGAGCGGTAGCGAAGGCCGTCAGCTCCGAGAGTGGTCTTGATTTCTTGCTTCGACATCGAGTGGTGATCCTTCCGGGGTAGGAACGGGGCGCGAACATCGAGCCGCGGCACGACATTCTGCCTTGAGCAGACGTAAGTGTACTGTATATACCCTCAGGCTGATTTTTAAGGGCATTTTCATTCGAGCAAGGGCTGTGCCAAAACCATCCCCGCCGCTTCGGCGACGACGTCGATATCCGCCACGGACAGACCAGGCGGGCAGGCGACGGCGGCGCTGCGTGAAACACGTGGCGAAGCGACAAGCGCGCTGCGATGATTCTCCGCTTCGCCAGTTCCAGCGTTCGAACATGGCCGCACCGATGCAGGCATTCAGATTGCTCAAAGACGGAATCCGCGATGCGCCTCGGTTCGAGGATCGAATGCAGGTCGCCCGCGGATTCGAACGACGATCACGCCATGCTGACATTTCAAGAGAACGACGACGCCTCCCCCGAAGACTTCACGAACGACGACGCCTCCCCGCCCCGCATCCGAACCATCCTCGTCGTCGATGACCACATCGACGCGGCCGACACCCTGGCCGCGCTGCTGACCGCCTGGGGCTACGTCGTGATCGTTGCGCACGACGGCCCCGCGGCGCTCGCCGCGCTGCAAGACACGGTGCCCGACATCGCCTTGCTGGACATCGGTATGCCTTCGATGGACGGCTACGAATTGGCCGCGCACCTGCGCTTCCAACCGGGTTGCGAAGAATTGCCCATCGTGGCCATCACCGGATTCGGCGGCGCCGAGGACGCGCGGCGATCGCGCGCTAAGGGCTTCGCCGCGCACCTGGTCAAGCCGGTGGATGCCGCGCGGCTCGCAGCCCTGTTCGAGTGAGGCGGGGGACGATCGTCCAAGCGCGGCGCGCGGGCCGCGGGCGGGTCGGGCCGGCCGCGTGGTTCAATCCGCGCAAGGAGGACGGCTGTGCCGAAGGCGAAGAACCCGCGCGACCCTGCGCACGTCGAAAAAATCGGCTCGCCCGCCGACGCGGCGGCCGGAGTCGACCGACGATGACCGGGATCGCGCGGTGCCGCCCCGGACTCGGCACCTACGTGCGCATCGAGATCCGAGACGCCATGCCGCCGGATCGGCTGTTCGCTTGCATGGAAGCCGCTTTCGAAGCGATTGCCGAAGTGGAGGGTGCCATGTCCTTCCATCGTCCCGGCAGCGACCTTTCCCGCCTGAACGCCGCACCGCCGGACGCAACGCTGCAAGTTCACCGCGGACTGGTCGAGGTGCTTCGCTTTTCCGGGCAACTGCACGAGATGACCGACGGCGCGTTCGACCCCGGCGTCGCGAGCCGGCTCGTCGAATGGGAACTCCTGCCGCGACCATCGGCCGCCGGCGCGGCGCTGGCGACCGATGCGTCGATCCGCGATCTCGAATGCATCGACGACACCCACGTGCGGGTGCGGCGCGCCACATGCATCGACCTGGGCGGCGTGGCCAAGGGATATGCCGTCGACCGAGCCATCGAGGCGCTGCGCGCCCGCGGCGCCACGCAAGCCGACGTCAACGCCGGAGGCGATCTCCGCGTCCTCGGCGAACCGCGTCCGGTGCACGTCCGCACCGTGGGCCCGCCATCCGCATTGCGGCGGCTGGGCGACCTGGGCGACGGCGCCGTCGCCACATCGGCGTTCGAGGAACTCCGCGCGCGGCCCGCCGGCAGCCGGGCGCGATCGACCGTCGTGGACGCGCGCACTCGATCGCCCGTCCTCGACCGCCGAAGCTTCACCGTGATCGCATCGGAGTGCATGGCCGCCGATGCGCTCACCAAGGTGCTGGCGATCACCGGGCGGTTGCCTGCGGAGGCGGCGCGCTGGCAGGCGCAAGGCCTCGTCTCCTGAACGAGGCGGCGCACACCCGATTCAGTGGCGCCTGGCCAGCCAATGCCAGGCCAGCGCGGCCGCCATCAGCACCCCGACGGCCCAGTGGATGACGGATATCCAGGCATGCATCGCCTCCGGCGCATATTGCAGTCCGATCGCCGTCGCCAGCAGCAAGCCCAGCGAAGACGTCAGCGCGGCGCCCGAGAAGGTTCGCGCACGGGCTCGGGCCCGCTCGCGGGAGGCCGGGCCCGCGCGCCGATCGACGCGGCGGCGGCGGGCGCGGCGCCAGGCCGGCCGCACGTGAAGTTGCCAGACGGCGCCGCCCAGCACGGACACGCACCAGGCGCCCATTCCGTGCATCCGCAGCAACCACGCGACCAGCGGATGCGGCTGCGTGCCGAAGGGCGTCTGCTGGCGCCACGCGTCGTGCAGCAGCAGCCAAGCGATGCCGGTGCCCAGCAGGAACACGCAACCCCACGCCAGCACGTGGCGGATGCGCCGACCTTGATCATGGACCCTCTGCATGCCCAAGGAACGCCTCGCGTCACGTTTTCGCGGCGGGAGGCCGTCGCGCGGCCCACGCCACGATGCGACGCACCCCGTCCGTGATGTGCGTGCAGCTGAGAGTCGCTCCGCTGATGAGGGCGATGTCGGCTCCGGCATGGATCGGATCGGCGGGCCCTTTGCCCGTGAACTGGCCGCGCCACGCGGGAAGACGCACTTCCGCGCCGTGGCTTTCACGGTAAGTCAGGATTTCGAGCCCCATCACACGCCCATCCGTGCCGAGCGCGACGGCGTAGTCGATCTGTTCGAACTTTCCGATGACCGCATCGATCACCACACGACCCAGCGTCGTGTCGCCCTGAACGGCCTCGATCGTGCGCACCGGGCCGAGCCGCGGCGGCGCGCCGGGGGCAGCCAGCGCCCGGGCCTCCTCGGGAGTGGGGTTCACCAGCAATTCATGAAACGCGGTCGCGGCGGGAAAACTGCGTCGGGCGAATTCGTCGGCCGTCGTGAACGACGTGGCGCATACGCTGATCGGTATCGCTGCCGCCACGGAGAGCGGGAACCATCGAAGCGAGTTCATGCCTGCGCGCGCCTTTTCAGGGCTTCATCCGGGAGACGGCGCGCACGCCGGACTGCCGAAGGGCGCGGGCAACAGCGGCGCCGAGACGACGCGGCATTCGTAGTCTTCGCTTCCCCATCATGATAAGAATTGCAAAAATTAATGAGAATAATTATCATTCTATATTCAGAATCATCAATGATCCCACGACATGCGCCCCTCCCTTTCTCGCTCCACGTTCCGGAAGGCATCGGCGGCGACGTCGTCCATCGCCGTCCTGCTTTCGGCCTGCGGCGGTGGCGGCAGCACTTCCGACGGCGGTCATCAGTTGGCCAATTCATATGTCCAGACGACGTTCGTGGCCAACGATACCGCCGCCTACGCACCGACGGTGCAGAGCGACCCATTGTTCCAGGACGCCTGGGGCATCGCCATCCGACCCGCCGGAATCCCCGGCCACTTCTGGGTGCTGGCGGGCGACAAGTCGTATGAATACGTCGGCGATGTCGCGGGCAAGACCGTGGCGCCTTGCGCGCAGGCCGCCGTGCTCTGCCCCGATCTCGCTCCGCTGGCGGCCAACGCCATCACGCTGCCGGGCTTTCCCATCGATCCGTTGACGGGGATCGCGGATATCGCGAACAACCACGCGACCGGCGTCGTGTTCAACGGCAACGCCGCGAATTTCGTGATCACCCAATCGCCTTCGGCGCCGAGCGCCGACGCGGCTCCGATCACCGCCGGCGCCAAATTCCTGTTCGCGACCAACTTCGGTGCCATTTACGCCTGGACCGAACGCAAGCACGCGGACGGCAGCGGCTACGACCGTGCGGACACGGCGGTGAAGGTGTTCGACTCGCGAGTCGACCCCGCGGACTGTGGTCAATTTTACGGATTGGCCATCAGCCCGTCGTCCGACCGCCTGTACGCGGCCGATTTCGGCCGCGACACCAGCGGAGCCTGCGGCAATCCGGGCGCGATCGCGGGCGTGCCGCGAAGCTTCCGGGTGCGGGTGTTCGACAAGACGCTCGGCGCGGGCGGCCAGCTGCAGGAAATCACCTCGTCGCTGAACGGCGGGCATGCGTTCACGAACCCGTTCGCGGCTGATCCGGACAACATCCGCGCCGGGGACTTCGTGCCATGGAACGTCCAGTTGGTCGGCGCGAGCCTGTTCGTGACGTACGCCCAGGTTCAACAAGATCCGTCCCAGCCCGCCGGAACGCCTTGGCCGGCCAACGAAGTTCACGCGGCCGGCGCCGGACGCCTCGCCGAATTCGACCTCGACGGCAAGCTGATCGCCGTCTGGGACGACCGCGGCCTGCTGAATGCGCCTTGGGGCATCGCGCTGGCGCCGGCGCATTTCGGCGCGCTGTCGAACACGCTGCTCGTCGGCAACTTCGGCGACGACGACGAAGGCGGCGGCACGGGAGCGATCGCGGCGTTCGACACCGGTTCGCACCGCGCGGTCAACGTCGCCCGCAACCCGGACGGATCGCCCCTGCAGGCGCCGGGCATCTGGGGCATGACGTTCGGCAACGGCGACACGCTCGGCGATGCCGACGCGCTGTATTTCGCCTCCGCACCCAACGACGAAGCGGACGGCCTGTTCGGATCGCTGCGCTACCGCGCGCCCTGAATAAAAGCCTTTTTCGCTCGGCGCAAACCCCGGCGCCGCGGTCGTCCGCCCCGCAGCGCGACTCCTCTCGCCTTTCAAGAGATGCAAATGACCCTCTGCCGTCCCACTCCGTTGGCGAGCGCGCTCGCCTCGGCAGGCCTGGCCTGCGCTTTGTTCGCCGGCGCCGACGCCCACGCCGCGCCGAAGAAAATCCCGGAAGCTTCGACCGCGCCGTCGGCGCTGGAAAAGAAGATCGATGCGTTGATCGAGCAGAACAAACTGTTGGCCGCCAAGGTGCAAAAGCTCGAGGCCGCGCAAGCGCAACAGCAGCAACAGGCCGCGCAGGCGCAACAGCAAGCCGCCCAGATCCAGGCGCAGGCGCAAACACAAGCCCAGTCGCAAGCGGCCGCGATGCAGCAGATGCAGGCCCAGGCGCGCCAGGACGCGCAAGCGTCGCAGGCTTCTCAACAGGCCATCGCCTCGCAGGCGCAGCGCGCCGGCTGGGCCGCCGGCACCACCGTCAGCGCCTACGGCGAAATCGGATACACGCGGCCGACGAAGTCGGTCTCCGATTCCAACACCGACGTCCAACGCGCCGTCATCGGCATGCAGCACCGCTTCGACGACAAGACCAAGATGGTCGCCGAGTGGGAATGGGAACACGCGATCACGTCGTCCGACGACTCGGGTGAATCGGAAGTCGAGCAGCTCTGGCTCGAGCACGAATTCGACAGCGGCGTGAAGGGCCGCGCCGGCCTGTTCCTGATGCCGGTCGGCCTGCTGAACCAAACCCACGAGCCGACGGCGTATTACGGCGTCTACCGTCCGGATGTCGACACGAAAATCATCCCGAGCACCTGGCGCGAAGTCGGGCTGGGCGCGAGCGGCGACCTCGGCGACGGCCTGAACTGGGACGTGGCGCTGACGACCACGCCGAACCTATCGCACTGGGAACCCGATTCGACCGAAGGCCGCGACCGCGGCCCCCTGCAGGCGATCCACGGCGAAGGCCAATTCGCGGCTTCTCGCACTTTCGGCGGCGTCGCGGCGCTGAACTGGCGCGGCCTGCCGGGCCTGTGGCTCGGCGGCTCGGTGGTGGTCGACAACATCGGCCAGAGCCAGCCCGGCTTCGCCGGCAACGGCGCGAAGCTGCTCCTGCTCGACGCCCATGCGCGCTACCAGGCCGCCGGCTGGGACTTCGCCGCCGAAGCCGTGCGCGGCACCATCAGCGGCACCGAGGCGCTCAACGCCAGCTTCGTCACCGGCGGCGTGAGCAATCCGACGTTCGTGCCCCATCTCTTCTACGGCGGTTACGGCCAGGTCGCTTATCAGCTGTTCAAGCGCGGGGACTTCACGCTCAAACCGTTCGCGCGCTACGAAATCCTGAACACGGCCGCCGGGTTCGGCGCGCTTTCCGTCGCCGCGGGAGGCGTCAAGCAGCCCGATGAACATATCCTGACGGTGGGCGCGAACCTGTACATCGGCGAGGGCGTCGTGCTGAAGGCGGACTACCGCGGCTACCGCCAGCACAAGCAACCGGACCCGGACGAGCATTTCACGCTCGGCAACTCGTTGAACCTCGGCGTCGGATTCGCGTTTTGACGCCGCGCGGCCCGCGGCGCCGCGCGGGCTTTCAGCTCGCTTTGCGGGCGGCCCGCCGGTCGAGCAGCCGACGCATGTTGCCGAGCGAGACGTGGTGCGTCTGCACGACGCCGAGCAGCCCGTTGCGGTGGAGATCGGCGATCTGCTTGTCCGGCAGCTTGCGGATCGCGTCTTCGTCGAGCGTCATGAAACCGTCGACCGACAGCGTCTCGCCGCTGGACATCGTCGCGTCGAACCGCATCGGCTTGAGCAGCTTCAGCTCCATCAGGATCTCGCAAGCCTGGCGGGTGCGGTCGATATCGGCCTCGAACTCCTGCACGAACTTGTGGACGTTCGCCAACAGCTCGGTGGCCTCGCCCTTGCCGTCGAACAGCGGCGAGCCTTCGGTGCGCGAGAAACCCGCCCACGCGTTGTCGAACACCATCGCCCAGCGGTCGGAGCCTTCGATGCGCGCCATCGTGAAAGGGTAGGCGCGCAACATCGCGGGCAGGTAGCTGCCGGACCATCGGTCACCGTCCGCGAACAGGTTTTCCCCGGGCTTGAGGCCGAAGACCGCCACCGGAGCGACCCGTTCCTTGCCCGATCCGTCGGCCGCCGCGCGGACGAACAGGATCGGGAAATCGCGCGACGCGTCCGCGAACTCCGCCAGCGTGATCATGAACGACGTGAACGGCGCGAGCTTGTGCACGGCGCTGAGGTTGGTGTTCAGGCGCAGGCCCCGGTGCAGGACGGTGTCGAGCGCGGTCGGTTCGGCGTGGAAGTTCGTGATGATCATGGTCGTTCTCCAGCAGAAAGGTTGCGGCTCACGAGGACTTTGTCGACCCGCTTGCCGTCGAGGTCGACGACCTCGAACCGCCAGTCGCCCCACTCGACCGCGTCGGACGTCCTGGGCAGGCGCCCCAGCAGCAGCATGATCATGCCGGCCAAGGTGTTGTAGCGCCCCCGGTCTTCTTCGGGCAGATCCTTGATCTCGAGGCGATCCTTGATCTCGGGCACCGGGATCAGGCCGTCCATCAGCCAACTGCCGTCCTCGCGCCGCACGGCCCAGGCGTCGTCGCCCGATTCCGGACTGAACTCGCCGGTGATCGCCTCGAGCACGTCGCGCAGCGTGATCACCCCCTGCACCGCGCCGTATTCGTCGACCACGAACACCAGCGGCGCCGCGTGCGAACGGAAGTGGTCGAGCAACTCCATGCCGGACAAAGTCTCCGGCACGAAGACGGGCGGCTCCAGCTCCTCGGTCAGCACCGGCATGCGTCCGCCGGCGAGGGGCCCGAGCAGGCCCTGCGCGGCGATCACGCCGATGACGTCGTCGAGCCCGCCGCGGCAGACCGGATAGCGCGAGTGCGTCCCGTCGACGACGGCCTGGAGCACTTCGGCGATCGGCGCGTTGGCGTCGAGCCAGCGGATCTCGGCGCGCGGGATCATCATCGAGCCGATCTGGCGGTCGTCCAGCCGGAACACGTTGCGCACCATCTGATGCTCGTGCGCCTCGATGACGCCGGCGTCCAGGCCCTCCTCGAGGCTCGCGGCGATTTCTTCTTCCGTGACCTCGCGCTTCGCGTCGCCGCGCACGCCGATCAGCCTCAGCACCGCCTCCGTCGTCTTCGTCAGCAGCACGACGAGCGGACGCGTGGCCATCGACAGCCACTGCATCGTCGGCGCGACGAACGCGGCCACCGTCTCGGGAAACATCTGGCCGACCCGCTTGGGCACCAGCTCGCCGAAGATGATCGTCAGCACCGTGATGATCAGCACCACCAGCGCGGTGGCCGTCAGATGCGCGGGGCGCTCATGCATGCCGAACGCTTCGTGCAGCCAGATGCCCAGCGGCTCGGAGAACGCCGCGTCGCCGACGATGCCGTTCAGCACGCTGATCGACGTGATGCCCACCTGCACCGTGGACAGGAACTTGGTCGGATGGTCGTGCAGGTCGATCGCCGCCTCGACGCCGCTGTCGCCCGCCTCCAGCATGACTTGCAGGCGCGCCTTGCGGCTCGTCGTCAACGCCATCTCCGACATCGCGAAACCGGCGTTCAACACGATCAGGAAAATCAGGAGGGCGACGTCCATGCGGGCAGCGGCTGCTGTGGTTGATTGCGGCGGAGCGCCCGCGACGGCTGCGGAAACGCCGATGACGAAGCCGAAGGCCGGGAGCGTAGCAGAATCGGGCCATGGATTATCTGATGGGAGACCTCCAGGGCTGCTGCGATCCGCTAGATCGACTGCTCGCAACGATCGGTTTTTCGCCGTCGCGCGACCGCATCCACTTGTTGGGCGATCTCGTCAATCGAGGCCCGCAGTCGCTCCGCGTGCTCGAACGGCTCGCGGGCCTGGGCGATGCCGCCGAGTGCCTGTTGGGCAACCACGACCTGCACCTGCTGGGCGTCGCCCACGGCGTGCGCCGCCAAGGCAAGGGCGATACGCTGGACGCGATCCTGGCCGACCCCCGCCGCGACCGATGGCTCGACTGGCTGCGCCACCGCCGCATGGCGGCCCAGGCTTGCGGCTGGCTCCTGGTGCATGCCGGCGTCGTGCCGTCATGGACGGCGCAGGACACGCTCGCCCATGCCGCCGAGATCGAGCGCTTGTTGCGTTCACCCGACATCGCGACCTTCCTTCCGGTGATGTACGGCAACGAACCGCGCCGCTGGGACGCGGCGCTGGAGGGCCCCGACCGGTGGCGCTTCATCGTCAACACGCTGACCCGGCTGCGCCTGTGCAGCGTCGATGACGAACTCGACCTGGCGTCGAAAGAGGGCCCCGGCGCCGCGCCGCCCGGCATGCGCCCGTGGTTCGACCATCCCGGGCGGCGGACGAAAGAAACGCCGATCGCCTTCGGCCATTGGTCGGCCCTCGGCTTGGTCGACAGCCCCCGGCTGCTGGCGATCGACACCGGATGCATCTGGGGCGGAGCGCTCACCGCCGTCCGCGTCGACGGTGGACGCAGAGAAGTGATTCAAGTGGAATGCCGGCAAGAACAATCGCACGGATGAACGCGCCGCGGGCCCCTGCCGCTCGATCGCCGCAATGAAGGCCGCCTTGAATCCTGCGCATCGCGGCAGCCGCTACTTACAATGACGATGGCGAAACGGAGAGCTGGCCGAGCGGTTTAAGGCACTGGTCTTGAAAACCAGCGAAGGGGAAACCCTTCCGTGGGTTCGAATCCCACGCTCTCCGCCAGGCTCAAGCCTCAATTCTTCGAACCCCTCTTTGGGTTTCCGCTCTGGCCCCTATTGCTGGCGCGTATTCTCGGCATCGCCATGTTGCGTAAAACCAACCATTGCGAACCGTTTTGGGAATTTATCGTCATTCGTTCGAAAAACGCAACGCAGCCCCTAAAGCTTCCGTCAAGCGCCGCATTGCGAGCGCAAAACCAAACTCGTGAATAAGTAGGGATTTGGATTGACGACAAAATATCAGATTCTGTTCGATTAGAGACCCGACCTCGTTCCAGACTAGGGCATCACTGCGCGAAACAGGTGCGTTGCGCCTCAAGAAGCGCCTTCGACTCGCTGGCTGGCCAGCCACCGGGTGGCGTAATGCGCCAATACCCAGCCGTGGAATTCTTGCCGCACCAGCTCCGGCGTCTTGCTGCGAAGCGTGCGGCCGCGCTGCGGCATGCCGGCCTGCAATCCGTCGAAAACCGATTCGACCGCGCAGTGCCGTTGATGCAACGTCGCCAGATCCCGGGCCGGCGCCTGTCGCGGATCCAACAGGGTCGTCAACAATTTGCGGGGCGGCGCTTCGACCGCGCCCGGCGGCGCGCAATCGACGACGCGCGCGGTGAACACCTGTTTTTCCGCCGATGGGCGATCGAGGTCGCTGAAATCCAGCGTCGTCAGAAACGAGCCGTCTTCGAGCATTCGCTCGACAGGCGTCTTCCAGTGGGCGCCGCTCTGCCACAGCAGATCGGCGCCCATGGAAATCGCCCGACGCCAGCTTCCGAAAGAGTTCACGGCGCGACCCGCCACGCACAACATGCCCGCTTCGAGGCGAGGCAACAATGACGCGGCAAGGTCGCGCCCGCTTTCACGGCAGGAACCGAGGCCGGCCGCCAGGATGGCCTGCGTCGCGCACTCCACCAGCGCCGCGCACCGAGCCTGCGGACGACCAGCCGCAGCGCCGTCGTCGTGGCCGACAGGGCGGCCGAACTCCTGCGCGTTGGCCGCCTCGTCGGCAAGATCGAACGCCCCGGCGCCGATCGCCACCAGGCGCAGCCCGACGTAGAACGCTTGCGGATGGTCCCGGGGATTGGCCAACGGCAGGCAGCAACGCCGAACAAGGTCATGCAGCGGCGCCGCGCCGATCCGACCGCGCAGCGCGCTGATGGAAGACTTCCCCACCGGCGCCACCACGGACGGCTCGCCCGCCCACGCCAAGCCCTGCGCAACCGCAGCGAACACTTCTTCGTAACCCGCATCCGGGTACAAGCTCAGGGCGACGCAAAAGTACACCCCGGCGACTGCGGGGAAACTGCGCGCACGCTGGGTATTGCAGCCGTGCTCGTCCAGGACGGCATGCACCAGGCTCGCAGGCACGACCCGCGCCAGCAGGCAGGCCGCCAAGAAATCGCTGAGTCGGGCTCCGGCGCCCAGCATCGCCTTCGTTCTCGCCATAACCCCCCAATCGCAGCCAGCCTGATCTTAAATGAAGCTGAAGTATTGCCGTTCTAAACGAACAGTATTCTCATACCACCGATCGGATCAATGCGAATAATATTTGTCCGGCCAGAAGCACGAAACGCGACAACGCGCCTTTTGCATCGCCACGTCGTCGTCGAGGGCATATGGCGGGTCATCAATGGCGTCCAAATCTCACTTTCAGAGATCTCCAAGACGTGATGGCTCGAAAGCAGCGCAGGGCGAGCGGCCTCACGTCAATCATCCGACGGGCCGTGAGCGCTGGGTTGCCCACAACCGAACAAAAGGAACTCTTATGCACCTGATGCGCCTGAGCCAATTCATCCGGAGCGCGACTGTTGCAGTATTTTGTCTCGCTTCACTGCAACTGACGGCGAGCGCTCAGGGCGCCGCCGCACCGGGCGCGCCGGC
>JBEVLR010000134.1:0-3386 GCA_040509075.1 Burkholderiaceae bacterium
CATGAGCTCCGCGCCCGCTTCTTCTCCCGTGACCGACAGCACCAGCCGACTCGAAGCCACCGGGCTGGCCAAGACCTACGGCGTGCGCAAGGTCGTCAAGGACGTGCACGTGGCCGTGAACAGCGGCGAGGTCGTGGGCCTGTTGGGCCCCAACGGCGCCGGCAAGACGACGAGCTTCTACATGATCGTGGGCCTGGTGCGGGCGGATGCCGGGGAGATCACGATCCATGGCCAGCGCGTGGAGCGCCTGCCCATCCACCGGCGCTCGCGCTTGGGCCTGTCGTATCTGCCCCAGGAGGCCTCGATCTTCCGCAAGCTCACGGTCGAGGAGAACATCCGCGCGGTGCTGGAGCTGCAGGTCGACGAGCACGGCAAGGCGCTCAAGCCCGCCGAGATCGATCGCCGCCTCGACGGCCTGCTCGGCGACCTCAGCCTGACCCGCCTGCGCGATTCGCCCGCGCCGGCCTTGTCGGGCGGCGAGCGGCGGCGCGTCGAGATCGCGCGCGCGCTCGCGACGCAGCCGCGCTTCATCCTGCTCGATGAACCGTTCGCCGGCGTCGACCCGATCGCCGTCATCGAGATCCAACGGATCATCGGTTTCCTGAAGGCGCGCGGCATCGGCGTGCTGATCACCGATCACAACGTGCGCGAAACGCTGGGCATCTGCGACCGCGCCTACATCATCAGCGAAGGCCAGGTGCTGGCCGAGGGCACCCCCGCCGAGATCGTCGAGAACGCCGACGTGAGGCGGGTGTATCTCGGTGAACATTTCCGCATGTAGAGGCGGGCGATGAAAGCCTCGCTGCAGGTCCGCCTGTCGCAGCACCTCGCGCTCACGCCGCAGCTGCAGCAGTCGATCCGGCTGCTGCAGCTCTCGACCCTGGAATTGCACCAGGAGATCGAGCAGATGATGGGGCAGAACCCGTTCCTCGAGCCGGAAGAGGAGGCGGCGGCGCCCGACGCGCCGTTCGAGGGCCTGAACGCCAGCACGTCGGCGAGCGCGCCGGACGGCGCGAAGGCGGCGACCGACGCCGACGCCGACGGCCGCTCGGGCAACGACGGCGCCGATGAGCCGGCCGGCGTCGACGCGGCCGAATTCGGCACCACCGAGCGCGACGACTGGGAGAACGGCACCGAGCGCGACGACTTCGACGGCATCCGCGAACTGCCCGCCTCGGGCGGCGGCCAGGCGAGCGACAACAACGACGACGATTTCGAGCGCCAGAACCGCCCGGGCGGCGGCGTCAGCCTCGAGGATCACCTGCGGGCGCAGCTGAGCAACTTGCGCTTGTCCGACGAGGACGCCGCGGCGGTGCACGCGCTGATCGAGTCGCTGAACGAGGACGGCTACCTGGGCGACCCGCTCGAGGAGATCGCCGAGCGGCTGGCCGACGCGCTGGGCATCGTGGGCGACGCCGCGCGCGAAGAGCTGCTCGGCCAGCTGCGGTGCGGCTTGAATTTCCTGCAGAGCATGGAGCCCACCGGGGTCGGCGCGCGCACGCTCGGGGAGTGCCTGCGGCTCCAGCTGCGGCAAAAGCAGGTCGGCCGGGCGCCGTCGCCCGCGCTGCGGACCGCGATGGCGATGTGCGACGGGCACTTGGCGCTGGTCGCGCGCCGCGACTTCAAGAAGATCGCGCAGCTCACCGGCAGCGACGAAGCGACCGTGCGCGCCGCGCAGGCGCTGATCGTCGCGTGCGAACCGAAACCCGGCCGGCCGTTCGCGCGCGCCGAGGACCAGATCGTCGTCCCCGACGTGATCGTCATGAAGGTGTCGCGCCAGTGGCGCGCGGTGCTCAATCCCGACGTGATGCCCAAACTGCGCGTGAACGACCTGTATGCGCAGGTGATCAAGTCGCAGCGCGCCAGCGGCAGCGCGCTGACGGCCCGGCTGCAGGAGGCGCGCTGGTTCATCCGCAACATCCAGCAGCGCTTCGACACCATCCTGCGCGTGTCGCAGGCCATCATCGAGCGCCAGAAGAATTTCTTCAGCCATGGCGCGATCGCGATGAAGCCGCTGGTGCTGCGCGAGATCGCCGACGAACTGGGCCTGCACGAATCGACGATCTCGCGCGTGACGACCGCCAAGTACATGGCCACGCCGTTCGGGACGTTCGAGCTGAAATATTTCTTCGGTTCTTCGTTGAACACGGATGCCGGAGGCAATGCGTCGTCGACGGCGGTGCGCGCGCTGATCCGCCAGCTGGTGGCCGCCGAGAGCCCGGTCAAGCCGCTGTCCGACAGCCAGCTCGCCGAACTGCTCGAGGGCCAGGGCATCCAGGTCGCGCGGCGAACCGTCGCGAAATACCGCGAAGCGCTGAGGATCGCGCCGGCCAACCTGCGGCGCACCGTCTGAGGCCCCACCCATCCCAACGCGTCCGCCGGCGTGGACGCCTCCTGCGCCATAGGGCGCGCCGACCATGAGCAACGATTTCCTCTTCATTTCCTGCGCCAACGGCAGCGAGGCGCTGCTCGCCGAGGAATGCGCCCGCATCTGCGGGGCCGACCAGGGCGTGCAAGCCGGACGCGGCGGCGCGATGGTGGACGCGAGCGTCGAGAACGCGATGCGCCTGAACCTGCGCAGCCGCATCGCGCAGCGCGTGCTGTGGCCGCTGCTCGACGGCGAGTACCGCGACGAGCACGACCTCTACGAACTCGGCCGCCGCGTGCGCTGGCCGCAGTGGATCACGCCCAACGAGACGCTGCGCGTGGACGTCACGGCGCAGCGCTCGCCGCTGCAGAGCCTGAATTTCGCGGCGCTGCGCATCAAGGACGCCGTCTGCGACACCATGCGCGAAGCCTGCGGCGCGCGCCCCAGCGTCGACACCCGATTCCCCGATCTCGCGATCAGCCTGCACGTCGATCCGACGCACGCCTGGCTGGCGATCGACCTCAGCGGCGAAGCGCTGTTCAAACGCGGTTGGCGCGAACTGCAGGGGGAGGCGCCGCTGAAGGAGACGCTGGCGTCGACGCTGCTCCATGCGGCCGGCTGGTCGGGGCGCGCCGACGGCGGCGGCTTGCTGGATCCGTGCTGCGGCGCCGGCACCATCGCGATCGAGGCCGCGCAGATCGCCTGCAATATCGCGCCCGGCCTCACGCGCCGCTTCGCGTTCGAACGCCTGCAACCGTTCCGCGACCATGCGACGCGCTGGGGGCACCTGCAGGTCGAGGCGCGCGACGCCGTCGTCCGGCCCGCGGTGCCGATCTGGGCCGGCGACGTGGCGTTCCGGATGACCGACTTCGCGCAGCGCAACGCCGAGCGGGCCGGGGTGGCGCACGCGATCGACTTCAAGACGGCCGACGCGCTGCAACGCGCCGCGCCCGCCGAGCGGGGCACGATCGTGATGAATCCGCCCTACGGCGAACGCATCGCCGCCAAGGGCCGCGGC
>JBEVLR010000135.1:0-7153 GCA_040509075.1 Burkholderiaceae bacterium
CCATGGCACCCCATGCCTCGCGTTGTGAGACGGCTGCTGCTCGGCTTGGCCGGCCTTTGTCTGGCGAGCTGCCTGTCGCCGACCTTGCCGCTGCCGCCGCCCTTCGGATCGCTTTCTTTGACTTCGACCGGCGGCACGTCGGCGTCTTTTTTGGCGTCATCGCGCGAATCGCCGAGATCCTCCTGCTGACTGGAACGAGGCGCGTTGCGCCGCGCCTCCTCCGCTTCGTTCGTGCGATCGATCGCATGGCGCCCGAGGCGTTCCAGTTCCTTCTTGGCCGCCGCGACATTGCCCTGGCGCAAATATTCCTTGAAAGCGGTGTAGTGGTGCATCAGCACCCCCATGAAGCCCTTGGCCTCATGCTCGGGTTTGTCCGACATCGCGTACTGGGCCAGCTTCTTGATGTTTTTGCCGCCCTTGAGCGCCGCCACGCCGCCTGCCGTCGCGACCGTCATGTTGCCGATGATCAGGCCGATCGTCGCGGCGGTCCATTCGGCGTCTCCCGGCGTTTCCGCGAATTTCGGCCCTTTCACGCCGACGCCGATCCCGAAATCGATGGCCATCACGAAGCTCAACCCGACCCACGCGCTGCCGGTCTCGATCAAATCCTGCAGATCCTTGTGGCCCTTGAACGTGTCGCGAATCAGGTTCACCATCGAAATGCAGAAATCGATCCCGAGGTCGACGGCCGGGATCGTTTCGAAGCTCGATTTCTCGACTTCGACCATCCGGGTCGAGTTGTTGCCCTGGCTGGCGGACTCTCTCTTCGCGACCTCATTGGCGGCGAGCGCGGCGATGGTGGCATCGATGTCCGTGCCGTTGCCCATCGCCGATCGGGCTTGGACGATGCCGCGCTTGGGCGCTTCCGGCCGGTCGGTGCGCTGCCGCGTGTCGACCGCGAGGGTGATGGTGCGGCCGGTTTTCCCCGCCCTCGACCTGATGTCGCTCATGAGGTTCGAACGCGCTTCCGCCGCCGGGGGGCTGACTTGGGCGACCGGGATTTCGGGGTCGCCTATCGGCGATCTGACGGCCAGGCTGGGCGGGCGCGGCATGTATCTGCCGATGGTCGGGTTGCCGAGATCGGCCCCTTTCGCGGCGTCGACGTCGGAGCCCGCGCCCCAGGCCTGGAACGGGGACCGCATCTGCACGAGCTTGCCGAGCTTGTTCGCGCCCGACGCCAGGTACTTCACCGTGTCGGTGAAGGTGACGGAGTGAATGTCCTTCCGCGCAAGGCGGTCGCGGCGGCCGAGGGGCTTGCCCGATGCCTCGCCGGACGCGGCGGCGCCGCTCGGTAGGACGGGATCCTCGGGCTGGAGCGGCGATTCCCTGCGGGCCCCTCTGGGTGGTTCGTTCTTGCCGGTCTCGGCCGGCATCGAGATGGTGATGCGGCCGTCTTCTCCCTTGCGCGTGAGGGATTGGATGTAGTCCAGCGCATCCGCATGAGGATCTTCCTGGACGGCCGGGCTGACCCGGGCGACCGGCACGTCGCGCAGGCCGACCGGCAGCGCCGTGGCCGGGCCGCGCCGAAGCAGGTCCTCTGGCTCGGTCTTGTTGCCGACGCCGTTGTTGGCTTCGTCTTCGGGAACCATCTCCTTGTATTTGAGGAAAGCGCCCGTCACCGGAATGAACGGTGCGAGCAGGAAAGCGCCGTACATGCCCGTCATGAGCAGCTTGCTGTACTTCTGGGGATTCTTCGGTTTCTTTTCTTTTTCCTTCGTCCGTCCGCCGAGCGCCAGCAGTTGCACCTCCAGCCGCTTCAGCCGGTCGATTTCGGTGCCGACCTTCCAATTGAACGCATCGCCCAGTTCGCCGCCCGACTGCACCTGTTCGCGGCCTTCGCCATCGACGACGATGTTTTGGGCCTTGAACAGGTCGCGCGTGTCCTGCAGGCATTGCCAAGCGTGTTTGACGTCGGTGGCCTTCGAGATCGCCGCGGCGCGCGCTTCATGCGGGGACGCGGCGGCCATCCGCCGGAGTTCTTTGTTGCTGTACTCGAGCTTGCCGGGAAGATAGCCGGGGCCCCAGTATTGATCTTTCTGCTCTTTGAAGAAATCGCCCAGGCTGTAGGCGCTCATCAGGATGCCGAAGCCGGCCACCGCCACGGGCAGGTTGAACTTCAGCAGGTCGTGGGCAACTTTCTGGACGCCGGGGTTGTCGATGACGTTGATCAGCAGCAGGACGCTCTGGACTTCGTTGGCCAGATCGCGCTGCATGGTGCGGTTGCCGGTGCGGCCGTTGCCGGCGGTCGGATCGAGCACCTGACGGATCGTTTGCGACCATGACTTGAGGTAAGAGGCGGAGATGAGCGCCACGCCCCGGCCTTGAGGATCGGGCTTGACGATCTCCGTGCCGTCCGGGCCAAGTTCAGGCGCCGATTTCGACGCGGCCGGCACGTAAATGGGCAGGAAGGTGTTCAGCAGGCGCGCCCCGAGCGCCACGCCGCGGGTGACATACCACTTCGCGCCTTTGATGCCGTGCACCATCTCGTTCATTTCGGTGCGCGATTCGTCGATCCGGTGTTGGATCGTCCGACGCTGCTTGTCGCTATAGATCGGAGTGCCGTCCGGACGCGTCCTGGCCAAGTCGTTTTCGATGGCCTGGTGCAGGTGCTCCAGGTCTTGCGCCTTGAAGTCGGGCGGGCCGAAATCGTACTCGCCGGGTGCGGACTCGGTGTCGGCCCCGATTTGATGGCGGAATTGCACGTCGTCTTTCCACCTGAAGAGGTCGACGACGTCGATCCAGGCGACGTGATGCCTTTGGACCCAGCTCGGGGCGGTGCCTGTCGGCTTGTCCAAGCAAGTTTGGATCGGTGCCGGGAAATGCCTGTAGGTGTACGCGGACCCCGATTGCCGTTCGAGATCTCCGTCCGCGTAGATGCTCCGTGGGGTCGACGTCTTTCTTTGGGAGTCCGGCAAAACCTCGTTCTTCCCCATCGAAGTCGATTTCGCGGTGTTATCCGCAGTGATGGCGTCGTTGTTTTCCGTGGTGCGCAAAGGGGCGTTGTCGGACGCGTCGGTGCCGCTGATGCCATGAGAAAACTCGGCCATGTTCCGGTCTTTCGTGAATTGGATCGCTGATGTCCTCAACTAGACATCCGCCGTCCGAGCGACAGCGCTGGACATGCGATTCCATGAACGAAAAAACGAAGCTAACTTCGCGATGAATTCGCAAATTCATCGCAAAGACATGCGCCGTTGCGGGAATATTTCCGCTTTGACGGATTTCAGTCGATGTAGTTGAGCGGCAGCGCCGTCGTGAACTTCAGCTGTTCCATCGCGAAGCTGGAGCTGACGTCGAACAGCTCGCAGCAGCGGATCAGGCGGTGGTAGACGCTGTCGTAGGCCGCGATGTTGGGCACGACGACGCGCAGCAGGTAGTCGACGTCGCCGCTCATCCGGTAGAACTCGACCACTTCGGGGATCGCGGTCACGCCGGCGTTGAACTTGTCGAACCACGCGTCGCTGTGCTGGTTGGTGCGGATCGAGACGAACACGGTGATCCCCAAGTTCAATTTATGCGGATCGAGCAGCGCCACCTGACGCGTGATGTACCCTTCGTCCTTCAGGCGCTGCACGCGCCGCCAGCAGGGCGATGAGGACAGGTTGACCGCTTCTGCGAGCTGTCCTACGGGGATCTCGGCGTCATTCTGAAGAAGACGCAAAAGCTCTTTGTCAACGGCATCGAGTGGCTTCATCTGTTCGGTCCTGAGGCATAAATTACCAGCATTCCTGCGGCGTAAACAAATTATTGCGAATAAATTTCTACTCGTCCAGGGCACACTGATGTCCCGTCACACAACTGTGTAACAGGCCGAACGCGTCACGAGGGGTTCAAGATGCGGCTCGGTGAAGGCTTTTCTGTTCCAGCGATTCTTCTTCAACCACGACCTTTGAAAGGTACTGTCCATGCGTATGTTCAGACTCACTGCGGCGTCGCTTCTGGCTTCGATCACCGCACTCGCTGCCATGCCGGCGCACGCCGGGAAGACGCTCGACCTGATCAAGCAGCGCGGGCAGGTGATCTGCGGCGTCAGCACGGGCAATGCCGGTTTCTCGGCGGCGGACAGCAGCGGCAATTGGTCGGGCCTCGACGTGGACGTGTGCCGCGCCGTGGCGGCCGCCGTGCTCGGCGACCCGAAGAAGGTCAAGTGGGTGCCGTTGAACTCGCAGCAACGCTTCGCCTCGCTGCAGTCTGGTGAAGTCGACCTGCTGTCGCGCAACACGACCTGGACGCTGACCCGCGACGCGTCGCTGGGCCTCGAGTTCGCCGCCGTCACGTTCTACGACGGGCAAGGTTTCATGGTGCCGGCCAAGAGCAAGGTCCACGATGCCACGCAGCTGAAGAACGCCACGGTCTGCGTGCAATCGGGCACGACCACGGAGAAGAACCTGACCGACTTCTCGCACGCGAACAACCTGAACATCAAGCCGGTCGTGTTCGAGACGGTCGAAGCGTCGACGGCCGCCTATTTCTCGGGCCGATGCGCGGCGATCACCGATGATTCGTCCGAACTGGCTTCCGACCGCAGCACCGGTGCGAAGAACCCCGCTGATCACGTGGTGCTGCAAGGCCTGATCTCCAAGGAGCCGCTGGGCCCCCTGGTGCGCCGCGGCGACGACGACTGGTTCACCATCGTCAAGTGGACGGTCTTCGGCCTGCTCGAGGCGGAAGAGAACGGCGTCACCCAAGCCAACGTCGCGCAGATGCAGACCGACAGCAAGAACCCTGTCGTGATGCGCCTGTTGGGCACGTCGGACGACATGGGCAAGCTGCTCGGTCTCGACAAGGATTGGCTGGTGCGCGTGATCAAGGCCACGGGCAACTACGGTGAAATCTTCGAGCGCAATGTCGGCCCGAAGACCCCGATCGGCCTGCCGCGCGGCCCGAACCGCCTGTGGAACGCCGGCGGCTTCATGTACGCTCCGCCCGTCCGCTAAAATCGTAGCTTGATGTGCAACCGCGCGGCACCTTGCAGGGCAGGGTAGCCGCGCTTTCATTGAGGGAGTTCGGCTACATGAGCCCGAACGGCCGCCCGAAGGGCGAATTGACCGAAGCGCGCAGCGCGGAGGTGTTGGACGGTATCCCGAACGGCCGCCCAAAGGGCGAATTGACCGAAGCGCGCAGCGCGGAGGTGTTGGACGGTATCCCGAACGGCCGCCCGAAGGGCGAATTGACCGAAGCGCGCGGCGCGAAGGTGCCGCAATGATCGCGGAACCGGTGCGAAATCGACGGGCGTTGAACTGGCGCAGCCAAGCTTTTCGCGGGGTCGTCTATCAGATCCTGGCCATTCTCATATTGGCCGCGGTGGTCGGCTTCCTCATCCACAACACGCTGGCCAACATGTCGGCGCGTGGCATGCAGAGCGGATTCGGCTTCCTGAATCAAGCCGCAGGCTTCGACATCGGCGAGACCCTGATCCCGTACGATTCGCAGAATCCCTATTGGAAAGCGTTCATCGTCGGCCTGCTCAACACCGTCAAGGTGGCCGCGGTCGGCATCGTGCTGGCCACGTTGATCGGATGCATCGTGGGCGTTGGCCGGTTCGCCCGCAATCCGATCGTGCGCGGCCTCTGTTACGTCTACATCGAGGTCTTCCGCAACGTCCCGGTGCTGATCCAGCTGTTCCTCTGGTACCTCGTGTACACGGACACGCTGCCGCCGGTCGACGAACCGCTGAAATGGCTCGACGTCATGACGCTGAGCAAGGAAGGCCTCACGCTCGGCGGCTTCACGGCCTCCCCCGAATACCTGTCCTTGCTGACCGGACTGGTGCTGTACTCGGCGAACTACATCGCCGAGATCGTGCGCGCCGGCATCGCCTCCGTCAGCCACGGGCAGATCGAAGCGGCGTGGAGCATCGGCCTCTCGACCGGGCAGACGATGCGGCGGGTGCTGCTGCCCCAGGCGCTTCGCGTCATCGTCCCGCCGTTGACCAGCCAATACCTGAACCTGACGAAAAATTCGTCGCTCGCCGTGGCGATCGGGTATCCCGATCTGATCTCGATCACGAACACGTCCATCAATCAGACCGGGCGTGCCGTCGAATGCATCGCCGTGACGATGGCGATCTATCTCTCCTTGTCGCTCGCGACATCGATGTTCATGAACTGGTTCAACGCGCGTGCCGCGATCAAGGAGCGCTAACCCATGGCCGTCAGCGTTCCCATTCCCGCGCGTCCGGCCCCGGACGCCGCGCAAGGCCCCTGGCGCTGGATCAGGCGCAACCTGTTCGGCAGCGTGTTCAGCAGCGTGGCGACGATCGTGCTCGCGATCGTCCTGGGCAAGCTGCTGACCCATCTTGCCCAGTGGGGCGTGATCCATGCCGTTTTCAGGCCTTCGGCCTCCGAATGCCAAGCGGCGCGGGGCACCGGCGCATGCTGGGGCGTGGTGGCGGAGAAGTACCGCTTCATCTTGATGGGGCGTTACCCGTTCGACCAGCATTGGCGGCCGCTGGTGTCGACGATCGTGATGGTGGCGCTGCTGATCATCAGTTGCATGCCGCGCTTCTGGCGCGCATGGCTTCCGTTCGCTTGGGTCGGTGCGCTGATCCTCGATTTCGTGCTGATGCGCGGCGGGCTGTTCGGTCTCGAAGTCGTGACCACCGATCTCTGGGGCGGCCTGCCGTTGACGATCATGTTGTCGACCGTCGCGATCGCGCTCGCCTATCCGCTGTCGATCGTCGTCGCGCTCGGCAGGCGTTCCAAGCTGCCGGCCATCCATTCGCTGTGCGTCGTCTACATCGAGCTGATCCGCGGCGTGCCGCTGATCTCCGTGCTGTTCATGGCGTCCTTCATGTTCCCGTTGTTCCTGCCGGTCGGTTCTTCCCCCGACGTGCTGATCCGCGTGTTGGCCGGCATCACGCTGTTCTCGGCGGCGTATCTGGCGGAAGTGGTGCGGGGCGGCCTGCAGGCGATTCCCAACGGACAGGTGGAGGCTTCCGCCACGCTGGGGCTGTCGTTCTGGCAGATGCAGCGCAAGATCGTGCTGCCGCAGGCGCTCGCGATGGTCGTTCCGGGCATCATCAACAGCTTCATTTCCACATTCAAGGATACGTCGCTGGTGACGATCGTGTCGCTGTACGAGCTGACCGGCGACGTGACGCTGGCGCTGAACTCGGACGTGAACTGGAGGCCTTGCCAGATGGAGGGTTTGC
>JBEVLR010000136.1:0-7326 GCA_040509075.1 Burkholderiaceae bacterium
CGTCGATCCGGCGGCGCAACGCCGACTCCGCCTCGTAGCGGCGCTCCATCTCGAGATGATCTGAAAGCTCGAGCTCGCCGTCGATGAAGGCGGCTGCCCGTTCGTGTTCGCTGAGGCGGTTCATGATCGGGCGCTCCCTGGGGCATGTCCGGGCACGGATTGCGGCGACGGGCGGGGCTCGGGAGCCAGGGCGACGCGCAGCAGGCCGCGCGCACGGGCGAGCCGGGACATCACCGTGCCGATCGGGATGTCCGCGATCCGGGCGATGTCGCTGTAAGGGAGATCCTCCAGCTCACGCAGCACCAGTACCTCGCGATAGGCGACCGGAAGCGCCGAGATGGCCGCATCGAGCTGCTGTCGGTCCGCGTTGCGAAGGGCGACGGCGGGAGGTTCGTCGGCGGCCGGAGCCGGGAAATCCCCCCACGCGTCATCGGCTTCGTCGAGGACGGCCCGCTCGGCCGGCCGATTCTTCTTCAGCCAGGTATAGCAAGTGTTCCTCACGATCTGGAGCAGCCAGCCGCGCGCCCCTTCGGCGCGCAGGCCGTCGATGTAGCGCATCGCCCGCATCACCGCATCCTGCACGACGTCTTGCGCATCGTGGTCATTGCGCGTCAGCCACCGCGCCAGGTTGTAGGCGGCGTCCAGGTGCGGCAGCGCCAGCCGTTCGAAGCGCCGCCAGTTTTCCTCATCGCTCATGGACGATCCTTCCCTTGACGACCAGACCGGCCGGAGCGGCGGTTTATTCCCGTGTTCGGCCTTTCCGGCCTCGCCGGGGATCCCGGCGGGGCGGCCTGGCCCGGGGCGCGAAGACTCCCGCGCCGCGCGTCGAACATCGCAAACATCGCAATTCGAGGATTTCCCTTCGCAAACCTTCGCCAATTCATCCATTGTACGAAGCCTCTCGAACTGCAAACATTGCGACATGACGACCGAACAGGCTTTGCCATGAATCAGGCCCGACCGGAGATGCCGGCGCAGGCCGACGGCCCGTGTCCGCAGCGGCTGGCCGCCCGCAGCCGGCTCGAACTCACCGAGCTGATCCTGCCGCAACACGCGAACCACTACGGCACGCTCTTCGGCCCGAACGCGTTGGCGCTGCTCGGCAAGGCGGCCTACCTCGTCTGCGCGCGCCACACGCGCCAGCCGATCGTGATGGCGGCCGCCAAGCGGATCGATTTCCTGGCGCCGGTTCCGGTGGGGGCGCTTCTGAACATCGACGCGCGGGTGACGCGCGTCGGCCGCAGCTCCTTGTCGGTGCGGGTCGTGGCCGCGGTCGACGCCGCCCCCGGCGCGCGGCCCGACGACGCGCTGCGCGCGGAGTTCGAGATGGTCGCGGTCGACGGATTCGGACGCCCCTGCCCGATCTCGCCCCCGCCTTCCCCGCAAGAGCCCGCCCCCGCCGTTCCCATTTCACGCTGACCCCTGGAAGCATCCCATGATCGACGCCTTCGCCACCTCCCCCGCCGCCGGCTTCAAGCCGAAAAAGTCCGTCGCCCTGTCCGGCGTGACCGCCGGCAACACCGCGCTGTGCAGCGTCGGCCGCACCGGCAACGACCTGCACTACCGCGGCTTCGACATCCTCGACATGGCCGAAGCCTGCGAGTTCGAGGAGATCGCGCACCTGTTGGTCCACGGCAAGCTGCCCACGTCGGCCGAACTCGTCGCCTACAAGTCCAAGCTGAAATCGATGCGCGGCCTGCCCTCCAGCGTCAAGAACGCGCTCGAACAGCTGCCGGCCGCGGCGCATCCGATGGACGTGATGCGCACCGGCGTGTCGGCCCTCGGCTGCGTGCTGCCCGAGAAGGAAGACCACAACGCGCCGGGCGCGCGCGACATCGCCGACCGGCTGATGGCTTCGCTGGGGTCGATGCTGCTGTATTGGCACCATTGGTCGGTGAACGGCAAGCGCATCGAGGTGGAGACGGACGACGACTCCCTCGGCGGCCATTTCCTGCACCTGCTGCACGGCGGCAAGCCCGCCGACGCCTGGGTGCGCGCCATGCACACCTCGCTGAACCTGTACGCCGAGCACGAGTTCAACGCCTCCACGTTCGCCGCGCGCGTGATCGCCGGCACCGGCAGCGACATGTATTCGGCGGTCGCCGGCGGCATCGGCGCGCTGCGCGGCCCCAAGCACGGCGGCGCCAACGAGTTCGCCTTCGAGATCCAGAAGCGCTACGCCAACCCGGACGAGGCCGAAGCCGACATCCGCCGCCGCGTCGAGGCCAAGGAAGTCGTGATCGGCTTCGGCCACCCGGTCTACACCCTCAGCGATCCGCGCAACGTCGTGATCAAGGGCGTGGCGCGGCGCCTGTCGGAGGAAGCCGGGTCGACGAAGATGTTCGACATCGCCGAACGGCTCGAACGCGTGATGTGGGACGTGAAGCGAATGTTCCCCAACCTGGACTGGTTCAGCGCCGTCAGCTACCACGCGATGGGCGTGCCCACCTCGATGTTCACGCCGCTATTCGTGATCTCGCGCACCTCGGGCTGGGCCGCGCACGTGATCGAGCAGCGCATCGACAACAAGATCATCCGGCCGAGCGCGAACTACACGGGCCCGGAGAACCTGCCCTTCCTCCCCATCGCCCACAGAAAGTGATGCCCCCACGCTCCCTGCGGCCGCCGCCCCCCGAGGGGGCCGGCCGGTCCGGCGCCGGCCGAGCCGGCCGCCGCCCTTTCTTGGCCAGGCTGCCGCGCCTCGGCCGCCGATTTCCGCCGCACCCATGAACGTTTCCCATCGAAAGCCCTTGCCCGGCACGGCGCTGGATTATTTCGACGCCCGCGAGGCCGTCGAAGCGATCCGGCCCGGCGCCTGGGCCGGCTTGCCTTACACCTCGCGCGTGCACGCCGAGAACCTGGTGCGCCGGTGCGATCCCGCGATCCTGGTCGAATGCCTGACGCAGATCATCGAGCGCCGACGCGACCGCGACTTCCCGTGGTTTCCGGCGCGCGTCGTCTGCCACGACATCCTCGGCCAGACCGCGCTCGTCGACCTGGCCGGCCTGCGCGACGCGATCGCCGAACGAGGGGGCGATCCGGCGCAGGTCAATCCGGTCGTGCCGGTGCAGCTGATCGTCGACCATTCGCTGGCGGTGGAATGCGGCGGAGACGACCCGGACGCGTTCGCGAAGAACCGCGCGATCGAGGACCGGCGCAACGAAGACCGCTTCCACTTCATCGAATGGACGACGCGCGCGTTCAAGAACATGGAAGTGATCCCGCCGGGCAACGGGATCATGCATCAGATCAACCTGGAGCGGATGTCGCCGGTGATCCACGCGAAGGACGGCGTGGCCTTCCCGGACACGCTGGTGGGCACCGACAGCCACACGCCGCACGTCGACGCGCTCGGCGTCGTGGCGGTGGGCGTCGGCGGGCTGGAGGCCGAGAACGTGATGCTCGGGCGCGCCTCGTGGATGCGGCTGCCGGAGATCGTCGGCGTCGGATTTTCCGGCAAGCCCGGGCCCGGCATCACCGCGACCGACCTCGTGCTGGCGCTGACCGAATTCCTGCGCAAGTCCAAGGTGGTCGGCGCCTACCTCGAATTCCACGGCGAAGGCGCCGCGGCGCTGACCGTGGGCGACCGCGCCACGATCTCGAACATGGCGCCCGAATACGGCGCCACCGCGGCGATGTTCAGCATCGACCCGCAGACGCTCGCCTACCTGCGGCTGACCGGCCGCGCGGACGAGCAGGTCGCGCTGGTCGAGACCTACGCGAAGCAGGCCGGCCTGTGGTCGGACGGCCTGAGGGGCGCCGTGTACGACCGCGCGCTGGAGTTCGACCTGTCCACCGTCGTGCGCAACATGGCCGGCCCGTCCAACCCGCATGCGCGCGTCGCTACCAGCGAGCTGGCCGCCAAGGGCATCGCCGGCGCCTGGGACGAATCCCCGGGCCGCATGCCCGACGGCGCGGTCGTCATCGCCGCCATCACCAGCTGCACCAACACCAGCAACCCGCGCAACGTGATCGCCGCGGGCCTGCTGGCGCGCAACGCGAACCGCTTCGGCCTCGCGCGCAAGCCGTGGGTCAAGACCTCGCTGGCGCCGGGCTCGAAGGCCGTGACGCTTTATCTCGAAGACGCCGGCCTGATGGGCGAGCTCGAGAAGCTCGGCTTCGGCGTCGTGGCCTACGCGTGCACGTCCTGCAACGGCATGTCGGGCGCGCTCGATCCCGCCGTCCAGCGGGAGATCGTCGAGCGCGGCCTCCACGCCACCGCGGTGCTCTCGGGCAACCGCAATTTCGACGGCCGCATCCACCCCTACGCGAAGCAGGCCTTCCTCGCCTCGCCGCCGTTGGTCGTGGCCTACGCGATCGCCGGCACCATCCGCTTCGACATCGAAAAAGACGTGCTCGCCGTGGTCGACGGCCGCGAGATCCGCTTGGCCGACCTGTGGCCGACCGACGCCGAGATCGACGCCATCGCCGCGAAAAGCGTCAAGCCCGAGCACTTCCGCCGGGTCTACGAGCCGATGTTCGCCATCGCGCCCGACGCGGGCCCGGCCGTCCCGCCGCTGTACGGCTGGCGCGCGCGCAGCACCTACATCCGCCGCCCGCCCTATTGGGAAGGCGCGCTGGCCGGGGAGCGCACGCTGCGCGGCATGCGTCCGCTGGCCATCCTGCCCGACAACATCACCACCGACCACCTGTCGCCGTCCAACGCGATCATGAGGGACAGCGCGGCCGGCGACTACCTGCACCGCATGGGCGTGCCGGAAGAGGATTTCAATTCCTACGCCACCCATCGCGGCGACCATCTGACGGCGCAGCGCGCGACCTTCGCGAACCCGGCCTTGAACAACGAGATGGTGCGGGGCGCCGACGGCGGCGTGAAAGCGGGCTCGCTCGCCCGCGTCGAGCCCGAGGGCCGGGTGATGCGCATGTGGGAGGCGATCGAGGCCTACATGACGCGCAAGCAGCCGCTGATCATCGTCGCGGGCGCCGACTACGGCCAGGGATCGTCGCGCGACTGGGCCGCCAAGGGCGTGCGGCTGGCCGGCGTCGAGGCCATCGCCGCCGAAGGCTTCGAGCGCATCCACCGCACCAACCTGATCGGCATGGGCGTGCTGCCGCTGGAGTTCGAGCCCGGCACCGACCGCAAGACGCTGCGGCTCGACGGCACCGAGACCTACGACGTGGTCGGCGCGCGCACCCCGCGGGCGACGCTCACGCTCGTCGTGCACCGGCGGGACGGCGAACGCATCGACGTGCCCGTCACGTGCCGCCTCGACACCGCCGAGGAAGTCTCGATTTACGATGCGGGCGGCGTGCTGCAACGCTTCGCGCAAGATTTCCTGGCATCGACCCCATCCACCGCCTGACCGCCCCGACCGCCATGCCTCATCCTCCGCAAATCAAGATCGCCGCGACCTACATGCGCGGCGGCACCAGCAAGGGCGTGTTCTTCCGCCTGGATGACCTCCCCGAAGCCGCCCGCGCCCCCGGCCCCGCCCGCGACGCGCTGCTGATGCGCGTGATCGGCAGCCCCGACCCCTACGGCAAGCAGATCGACGGCCTGGGCGCCGCGACGTCCAGCACCAGCAAGGCCGTCATCGTCTCGAAGAGCGCGCGCCCGGGCCACGACGTCGATTACCTGTTCGGCCAGGTCTCGATCGACCGCCCCTTCATCGACTGGAGCGGCAACTGCGGCAACCTGTCCGCCGCGGTCGGGCCGTTCGCGATCGCCCAGGGGCTGGTCGCCGCCGGACGGCTGCCGCGCGACGGCGTCGCCACGGTGCGCATCTGGCAGGCCAACATCGGCAAGACCATCATCGCGCACGTGCCGACGGCCGCCGGCGCGGTGCAGGAGACCGGCGGCTTCGAGCTCGACGGCGTGGCCTTCCCCGCCGCCGAAGTGCAGCTCGAATTCCTGGCCCCGGCCGACGGGGACGAGGGCGGCGGCGGCGGTGCGATGTTCCCGACCGGCAACGTCGTCGACCGCCTGGACGTGCCCGGCATCGGCGGCTTGGCCGCGACGCTGATCAACGCCGGCATCCCGACCGTCTTCCTGAACGCGGACGCGATCGGCTACGCCGGCACCGAATCGCAGGACGCGATCAACGGCGACCCGCAAGCGCTCGCGACGTTCGAGGCGATCCGCGCGCACGGCGCGGTGCGCATGGGCCTGATCCGCCACGTCGACGACGCGGCGGGCCGCCAGCACACGCCCAAGGTCGCCTTCGTCGCACCGCCGGCCGACTACGTCGCGTCCAGCGGCAAGGCCGTGAAGGCGGGCGAGGTCGACCTGCTGGTGCGCGCGATGTCGATGGGCAAGCTGCACCACGCGATGATGGGCACGGCGGCCGTGGCGATCGGCGCCGCCGCGGCCGTGCCCGGCACCCTGGTCAATCTCGCCGCGGGCGGCGGCGCGCGCGGCTCGGTGCGTTTCGGGCACCCGTCGGGCACGCTGCGCGTCGGCGCCGAGGCCCGGCGGGAAGGCGGCGCCTGGACCGTCACCAAGGCGCTGATGAGCCGCAGCGCCCGCGTGCTGATGCAAGGCCAGGTCTTCGTGCCCGGCGACAGCTTCTGATCGATGAACAGGAACCCCGACATGTCCACCCGCAAGACCCTTCGTTCGTTGGCCGAGGCCCGCCGCGGCGTGCTGGTGCCCGGCGCTTTCAACGCGCTGTCGGCGCGCGTGGTCGCCGATCTCGGTTTCGAAGCGATCTACGTGACCGGCGCCGGCGTCACCAACATGTGGTTCGGCCTGCCCGACCAGGGCTTCATGGGCCTGCATGAGATCGCCGACCATACGGCCCGCATCCGCGACGCGGTCGAATTGCCGCTGATCGTCGACGCCGACACCGGCTTCGGCAACGCCTTGAACGTGCGCCACGCCGTGCGCGTGCTCGAACGCGCCGGCGCCGACTGCATCCAGCTGGAAGACCAGGTCGCGCCCAAGCGGTGCGGGCACTTCTCGGGCAAGGAGGTCATCTCCACCGAAGAAGCCGTCGGCAAGGTCAAGGCCGCGGTCGACGCCCGCCGCGATCCCGACTTCCTGATCATGGCGCGCACCGACGCCGCGGCCACGCACGGCTTCGAGGCGGCGGTCGAGCGCGCGCAGAAGTTCGCCGAGGCCGGTGCCGACGTCCTCTTCGTCGAGGCGGTGACCCAGCCCGACGAAGTGCGCGCGCTGCCCCGGCGCCTGGCCAAGCCGCCACTCATGAACATGGTGATCGGCGGCAGGACGCCGATCTTCAACGCCGAGCAGCTGGGCGCCCTGGGCTACGGCATCGTGCTGTACGCCAACGCCGCATTGCAAGGCGCCGTGGCCGGCATGCAGAAGGCGCTCACCGTGCTGCGCGACGAGAAGGCCGTGCAGGA
>JBEVLR010000137.1:0-3595 GCA_040509075.1 Burkholderiaceae bacterium
GGCGGATAGGCGCCCCAGCGGCCGGCGGCGTCCGGCTGCGCCCGATCCCCCGCGGCGCCGGCGTCCGACATCAGCTCGGCCAGCATCAGCGCGTAGGCCGGGCCGCAGCACAGCAGGCCCCACAGGTCGGCGAACACCTCGCTGCGCCAATGCTCGCTCCACGCGTCGGCGCGTTCCCGGGCCGAGCCGGATCCATCGGGCGGCCCTTGCGGCGCGCCCGCCAGCGCCGCGCGGACGGCGTCGCCCAGCGGCTGCTGCAAGTCGAGGTCTTCTTCCACGAGATGCCCGGTCTCGTGGCCGACGAACACGGCCTCCGCCAGGTGCGCGGCCTGCGTCCACGGCACCCCGATCAGCGGCACCGGCATGCAGCGCAGCAGGTCGTCGAAATCGTCGACGAGGCTCCAGGCGCCGCCGTCCGCGTCGATGTCGTAGCCCTGCTCGCGCGGCCGCGCGAACGGGCTCCAGCGCGGCGTGGGGAACACCAACGGCGGCATCTTGGCGCGCTCGGGCGGCAGCGCGCCGCTCCTGGCCGCGGCCTCCATCGCCGGACGGTAGGCTTGCCAGGCGAGGTCGTCGACCAGGTTCAGCGTCTCGGCCAGCGTCGGCTCGACCCGCAGCGCCCACTTGGCGCGGTAGACGTCCCAGATCTGCAGGGCCGCGAGGATGCGGCGCTCCTGGCGCAGCATCTCCGCGTGGTCGAGGGTGGCGCGCCGGCCGTCGAGCTCGACGCGGATGCGCTCGTGCATCGCATCGAGGTCGTCGCAGACGGCGCCGATCTGCGACGCATGGAGCGCGAAGCGCGACTGGCCGCCCGCGCACTCGGCGCGCCAGGCCGCGGTCTCGCGCAGCAGCAGCTGGAGCTTGTTCTCCAGCGCGTGGAAGCGGCTGTCCAGCGACATCAGTCCCGCGCCCGCGGCAATTCGGCCAGGCAAGGATCGCGCGAGAACAGCGCGATGCCCGCCGTGGCGTACCAACGCGTGGGGTCGGCCGGCGAGCCGAGCGCCGGCAGCCCGCGCAGGCCGCGCACCAGCTCGAGCAGCGGCTGCCGCCGGCCCAATCCGCCGACCAGCGTGTCGCACAGGCCGAGCTGCTCGGCCGGCCGCGCCAAGCCGATCGCCAGCAGGTTCGCCAGTTCGCCGTGCTCGAACAGCTGCGACGCGAACGCGTTGCGCAGCATCAACTGCATGAACGTCTCGGCCGCGCTGGCCGAACGCGGCACGTCGACGACCACCAGCGGGTGCCCATGCAGCAGGCGGGCCAGCAGGCTGGGGACGAACGCGGTCGCGTGCGCCTCCTGGTTCGACGCGGAGAACTGCAGGCTCAGCCCGCCGTTCGAGCGCGATTGCGCGATGGGACAGGCGATGTGGACGACGTCGGCCGGCTCGCGCAGCATCGCGCGCAACGACCCGATGTCGGGTTCATGCAGCGTTTCGACCCGCAGGCCGTGCGAGCGGTAGATCCATTCGAGGCTGGCGCCGGACGCCTCCGCGCCGCGCTGCATGACGATCGTCGTCTCGCGGTCGGGCGCGATCAGCAGCGCGCGGCGCGGCGGCGGTTCGGCGGCCGAGGCGCGCAGGCGCTGCGCGAGCGCGGCGATGGTCGGCGCGTCGATGACGCCGGTCACGCTCAGGCCGATCGAGCCCTGGAATCGGCGCAGGGCCTTCATCGTGCGATGGCCGAAATGCGCGTCCTCGTTCACGCCCGCGCCCTCCAGCAGGTTCAGCGCGCGTTGGGCCCAGGCCACGCGCGGCTTCAGCGAGAACGCGAACGGGGCGCGCCAGAAAGACGCCACGCAAGGCCGCAGCGCGATGGGCAGGGCGGACTCCGGCGCCTCGGGGCCGCCCGGCGCCATCAATTCCCAGGGGATCGCCTGCAGCCGCTTGTGGCGGTGCTCGACGATCAGCTCGAGCGGCGCGGCGTCGCCCCGCTCCGCGGCCGCGAGCCGCGCGCGCAGGGCCGGCGGCAGCGCGGCCTCGGCCATCGCCCACGCGAAATCCTCGCGGCCGCGGCCGAACGCGGCGTCGACCATGAGGTCGTAGGCCCGCGCTTCGGGAGCGTGGGCGAAGCCGCCGAGCGCCTGGTCGAAGGCGGACTCCGGATCGCGCAGGTAAGGCGCCGCGTTCTCGTTGCGGTTGGCCGCGTGGTCCACGCCGTGGACGTCGGCCGGCCCGATGAAGCGCAGGCCGACGGCGAGCGTCGGCAGGTGCAGGGGCACGGCGTCCGAATTCGTCGCGGGCTCGAACGGCAGCGAGGTGATCGCCTCGGGCGCCAAACCGAGCCGCTCGCGCAGCTCCGCGATCCGCCGCAGCAGGCGGGCCGCATCGTCGGGGGGCATCGCCTGCGCGTCCTGCAGGCGCGCCCGCAGCGACAGCCGCCGCACGTGCAGGAAACTGTGGGGCCCTTTGTCGGCGTTCCAGGCCTTGGACGAATGTTCGAGCAGCGTGAGCGCCTTGGCCGGATTCCGGCCGAGCATGGCCTGGCGTTCGGCGGCTTCGAGATAGATCAGCGCGATCAGGTGGGGCGAACGCCGCACGCCGGCCACCACGCGCGTGAACCAGCCGGCGGGCAGCAGCTCGTCGGGCCACAATCCCAAGCGGTCGCAGCAGCGGGCGACCGAGCGCATCCACAGCCCCGGCGGCTGCTGGTGCATCAGGTAGCCCAGCGCGCGGAGTTCCCGCTCCGCGCGGTCGCCCTGTCCGATCACGCGCAGCAGGTCGACGCGCAGCAGGCTCAGGCGGATGCGGTCGCCGGGCCGCAGCCGCTGCTGGCCCGGCACGCGCGGCGGCGCCAGCCGGGTCAGGCGGTCCAACCGGCGGCAGAGATCGGCCGGCAGACGCTGCAGCGGCGGCACGTGGCGCAGCGTGGTCGCCAGCGCCAGCCGGGCGCCGGCGTAGTCCATGCCGATCCACAGGTCGCACAGGTCGCGCGCATGCGCGGCCTGCCCAGGCGGATCGCCGACGCGCATTCCCAGCAGCGCGAGCTTGACGCGCGCCGCCTGGGAGACGCCCGGGCGCTGGCGGACGAACTCCCCGGCCTCGGCCAGCAGCGCCGACGCGTGCCCGGTTTCGCCGCGCAACGACGCCAGCGTGGCGCGCTGCAGCGCGTGCTGCAGCCAGACTTCGGGGATTTCACGGGACGACCCGTCGTCGCCGTCCTGCAGCAGCTCCGCCGCCTGCCGCAGGTCGCCGATGTCCAACATCTGCATCCGCGCGATCCGCAGCCGCGTTTCCATCTCCCAGACGCGATGGCCGATTTGCGATTGCAGCGCCATCGCCTGCGACATCGCGTCCAGCGCGACATCGAACTCCATCAGCTGCCGGGCGGCGCGCGCCTGCCCGAGCAGGGAATCCATCGCGACGACCCGGCCCCGTACGGTCTTGCGCGGCGCGCCCTCGGGCATCCGATTCCTCAGCTCCTCATAGGCGCCCAGGGCCTCGCGCGGCCGACCCGAGTCGAACAGCAGGTTCGCCCGCAGCAACCGCTGCCGGAAACCGATCTCGTCGCCGGCGAACGGCTCGTCGCGGAAATGGAGCTGGTCGAGCCGATGGAGCGCGGCGTCGGCCAGGCCCATGATGCCGAGCGCCGGCGGCTCCTC
>JBEVLR010000138.1:0-5474 GCA_040509075.1 Burkholderiaceae bacterium
CGCGGCCACCAGCGCTTCGGCCGCGGCTTTGTCCATGCCGGGAATCGAGATCTTCATCGCGACCTTGATGCCGAAGCCGCCGGGGATCTGCCCGATGCCGACGTCGGACGTGATCGACACTTCGCTCGGCAACGCGACCTTCGCCGCGCCCGTGGCGCCCGAGGCGACTGCCTTCATGGCGCCGATGAAGCATGCCGAATAGCCCGCCGCGAACAGCTGTTCAGGATTCGTGCCGGCGCCGCCCGCGCCGCCGAGCTCTTTCGGCGTGCTCAGGTTGACTTCGAGCATGCCGTCGGACGATTTCGCGGTGCCGGTGCGGCCGCCGGTGGCGATGGCGGTGGCGGTGTAGAGGATCTTTTCTGGGGACATGGTGGTGCTCCGTTGCAATGGACAGTTGTGGGGGCGCGCCGGGATGCGCGCGGCGGTCGGAAAAAGGGGAAGGGTCCGTCAGTGCGACGGGCGGCCGGGGCCGCCGACGCCCGCGAGCGAACTGCGGGTGGCCGTCAGCCGCCGCATCGGCTCCGCGACCTCGTCCAGGCCGCATCCGGTCGAACGCGCGGCTTCCGGCGGCACTTTGCGTGCCCTGGCGCGGACGGGACGCCGGCGCGGATGTCCCCGGGATCGTCGGTGGAGGGGCGCGTTCGCGGCATGGCGCGCAATGTAGCCCGTCATTTAATTTTGCGCCATTGAAATGGGTAATCGGGAACCTGCACGCCGCGAACGCTTCGGCGACGCGGGGCGAGGCCCGCCGACGCCGCGGCGTCGCGGCGCGAGCCGCCGGTCCAGCCGTCAGAGCTTCGGGATCCGGATCCGGCTGATCATCAACGAACCCGACAGCGCGAACGCCAGGGCCAGCGGATGCAGATGGAAGCCGGCGAAGTCGACCACGCCGAACCACAGGCGCTCGCCGACGCAGCCCTGCGCGGCGGCGACCCCGAGCGCGACGACGAGCAGCAACGAGGTCGGGATCGGCGTGCCTTCGAAATACTTCACCTTATCGCCGCCATCGGACAGCTTCTCCGCCGTGATGTTGTAGCGCGCCAGCCGCGACACGCCGCAGACGACGAAGAACACCAGCACGACCCGGTCGTACAGGCCCTGCATGCCGCAGCCGTAGGCGATCGCCGCCGGGGCGACGCCGAACGAGATCACGTCGGCCAGCGAATCGAGTTCGCGGCCGAGGGCCGAGCTCTTCTGGCGCCAGCGGGCGATGCGGCCGTCGAGCACGTCGAACACGAGCGCGGCCGGGATCAGCCAGCAAGCGAAGTAGATGTGGCGGATGTCGTCGGTCTTCAGGAACGTCATCACCGAGAACAGCGCGCCGACTCCGCAGAACGCGTTCGCGAGCGTGAACCAGTCCGCGAGGTGGAACTCGCGGATCATCGAGAAAGGTTTCGGTTTTTCCATGCCGTTCAGGATAGTGCATGGCGAAGAGAAGCGGCGCTGGCGAGCGATTCGTCCACGAGAAGGCTTTCGCTGCGCAAGGCCTCGAGATGCGGACGGATCTCTCTCATGCCGACTTGGAGCAGGCGGTCGGCGACCATGGACAACGGCTTGCCCGTCTGCTCGGCGACGACTGCGGCTGCGAAGACTTGGTCGGAATGCTCGCGCCCGGCGTTTGCCTTATCGAGCGCGGAGCGAAGCCATCCAACGGTGAGCAATGGATGGATGTGCCGATTCCGATGTCCGGGTTCGCTCGGCTGGGCCCAACGGCGAAGCAAGGTGCTCGAAGGCGAAGCCGGGGCGCCCCGCGACAGCTTGGCGGCCGTGCGGATGCGCCGGGTCAGCGCGTCGTCGCCTGCCGCACCGCGCGCTCCCAACGCGTCATCAGCTCGGCGGCGCGGTCGCTCGGCATCGTGGGCAGGAAGGTGCGCTCGGCCTGCCACTGGGCGGCCAACTGGTCGAGGTCGCGGTAAACGCCGCACGACAGCCCGGCGAGGTAGGCGGCGCCGAGCGCCGTGGTCTCGACCACCCGCGGCCGCACCACGGGGATGCCCAGCAAATCCGCCTGGAACTGCATCAGCAGGTCGTTGACGCACGCGCCGCCGTCGACGCGCAGCTCCGCCACCGGCGCGCCGCCGGCGGCGACCGCGTCGCGGCTCATCGCGTTCAGCAGCGCGGCGCTCTGGAAGGCGATGCTGTCGAGCGCGGCGCGCGCGATGTGGGCCACGGTGCTGCCGCGGGTGAGGCCGACGATCGCGCCGCGCGCGTCGGCGTCCCAATACGGCGCGCCCAGGCCGGTGAACGCCGGCACGAACATCACCCCGCCGGCGTCGGGCACGCTTTCGGCCAGGCCTTGCACGGCGCCGCTGCCTTCGATCGCGCGCAGCCCGTCGCGCAGCCATTGCACCACCGCGCCGCCGATGAACACGCTGCCTTCGAACGCGTATTCCGGGGTGGGCCCGGTTTGCGCGGCGCTGGTGGTGATCAGGCCGTTGGCGGAGGCCCGGAACGCCTGGCCGGCGTGCATCAGCAGGAAACAGCCGGTGCCGTAGGTGTTCTTGGCGAGGCCGGGCTTGAAGCACGCCTGGCCGAACAGCGCGCTCTGCTGGTCGCCCGCCACCCCGCCGATCGGCAGCGCGGCGCCCAGCAGCTCGGGCAGCATCCGGCCGAAGTCGTGGCTGGAGGGGAGCACGTCGGGCAGCACGGCGCGCGGCACATCGAGGAGGGCCAGCAGCTCGTCGTCCCAGGCGTTGGCGCGCACGTCCAGCATCAGCGTGCGCGACGCGTTGCTGACGTCGGTGGCATGCACGCGGCCGCCGGTCAGGTGCCAGATCAGCCACGAATCCACGGTGCCGAACGCGAGCTCGCCGCGCGCGGCGGCCGAGCGCGCGCCGGGCACGTTGTCGAGGATCCACTTGAGCTTGGTGCCCGAGAAGTAGGCGTCGATGACGAGCCCCGTCTTCGCGCGGAACGTGTGCTCGAGACCGCGTTCGCGCAGCGCCGCGCAGGTCGGCTCGGCGCGCCGATCCTGCCAGACGATCGCGTTGTGGACGGGTTCGCCCGTCGCGCGGTTCCACACCAGCGTGGTTTCGCGCTGGTTCGTGATGCCGACCGAGGCGATGTCGCGCGCGGCCAGGCCGGCGCGCGCGAGCGCCTCGCGCGCGGTCGCCAGCTGCGAATCGAGGATCTCCCCCGGATCGTGCTCGACCCAGCCCGGCCGCGGGAAGATCTGGCGGATTTCGCGCTGCGCCATCGCGCGGATGCGCCCTTGCCCGTCGAAGACGATGGCGCGCGAGCTGGAGGTGCCCTGGTCGAGCGCGAGGATGAAAGCGGGGCGATGATTCACTGGACGACCCTCCGGCCGACGGCTGCTGGGCGAGCGCCTTTGCGGCGGCGGGCCGACGCCCGCTGGACTATCCTTGGGCGTGCGGCGCCGGCGGCCCGGGGCGGCCGGACGGCGAAGGAAATCTAGCCGATCGAATTCGGATCCGGCCGAGGGTTTTCCAAGGTGGACGATGGACATGGCATCCCGGAAAGACGGCATCGAAGCGCAAGCCCCCGCCCTCCGTGCCGCGGCCGCGATGCCGTCGTCGTGCGACGCGCTCGTCGTCGGAGGCGGCGTCAACGGCGCCGGCATCGCGCGCGACCTCGCCGGCCGCGGCCTGCGCGTCGTGCTGTGCGAACAGGACGACCTGGCGCAAGCCACCTCGTCGGCGAGCACGAAGCTCATCCACGGCGGACTGCGTTATCTCGAGCATTTCGACTTCCCGCTCGTGCGCAAGGCGCTCGCGGAACGCGAGGTCCTGCTGCGCAGCGCGCCGCACATCATGCGCCCGATGCGTTTCGTGATCCCGCACGACCCGGGCATGCGGCCCGCGTGGATGATCCGCGCCGGCCTGTTCCTCTACGACCATCTCGCCCGGCGGGAAGTGTCGCCCGCGTCGCGCGCCATCGATCTGCGGCGCCACGAAGCCGGGGCGCCGCTGCAGCGGCGCTTCACGAAAGGGTTCGTCTATTCGGACGGCTGGGTCGACGACGCGCGCCTGGTCGTCCTCAACGCGCTCGACGCGGCGCGGCGCGGCGCGGTCGTGCTCACGCGCTGGCGCTGCGACGACGCGGTCCGCACGCCCCAGGGATGGCGCGCGGCGCTAGAGAGCCGGGCGGGCGAACGGCACGCGCTGAACGCCCGCGCGCTGGTCAACGCCACGGGGCCGTGGGCCGCGCGGTTCCTGGGCGAGCAAGCGCACGCCGCGGGCGCGCGGCCGCTGCGGCTCGTCAAGGGCAGCCACATCGTCGTGCCCAAGCTGTTCGATCATGGCCACGCCTATCTCTTCCAACATCCGGACAGGCGCGTCATCTTCGCGATTCCGTACGAGCGGGATTTCACTCTGATCGGCACCACCGACGTCGACCATCGCGGGGAGATCGGCGCCGCGCGCATCGACGATTCCGAGATCCGCTACCTGTGCGAACAGGCGAGCCGCTGCTTCGCGCGGGCGGTCGTCCCCGCCGACGTGGTCTGGACGTATTCCGGCGTGCGCCCGCTGCTCGACGAAGAGTCCGGCGACCCGTCGGCCGCGACGCGCGACTACGCGCTGGAGCTCGACCTGGCTCAGGCGCCGCTGCTCACCGTCTGGGGCGGCAAGATCACCACTTTCCGCCGCCTGGCGCAGGAGGCCGCCGACCTGCTGGCGGCCCCCCTGGGCGCCGACCCCCGTCGCGGCGCATGGACGCGCGGCGCGGCGCTGCCCGGCGGCGACCTGAGCGCATGGATCGACGCGACCGGGCGCCCGGACGTCGACTTCGCCCGCTTCGAACAGGCGGCGCGGCGGCGCCATCCGAACATCGCGGCGGACACGATGCACCGTCTGGCCCGCGCCTACGGCGGCCTCATCGGGCGGGTGATCGGCGAGGGGGATCGGCTCGGCGCCGAGGTCGCCCCCGGGTTGTTCGAAGCGGAGCTGAACTACCTGCATGACCACGAATGGGCGCGCGAGGTCGACGACGTGCTGTGGCGGCGCAGCAAGCTGGGCCTGCATTTCAGCGCCGGGGAGCGGGCCGCGGTCGGCGCCTGGTGCGGCGCGCATTGGACGGGCGGCGGAGCGCGTCCGCATCGATGACGGTTGCGCGCAGCGCGCGCGCCCCGCGGGCAGGTCGCCGCCGGCGCGAACCGCCGGGCCGGCCACGATGGCCGGCGCGCGGAAATCAGGCCCCGGCCTGCAACGCGTCGATCTGTCCCGTCAACTCCAGCCACCGCTCTTCCAACGTCGCCACTTCCGCGCCGACGTGCGCGAGGCGGCGGCCGGCGTCGGCGATCTCCGCGGCACCGAGCCGGCCGGTGGACATCGCGGTTTCGAGCTCGGTCTTCTCCGCGGCGAGCTTGTCCATCCGCGCGTCGATCTGCTGCAGCTCGATGCGCAGCGGGCGCGTCAGCGCGGCGACCTGCGAGCGGTTCTGTGCGGCTTGCTTGCGGTCGTCGTTGCGGGCGGCGCCGGGCTTGCCGGCGGGTCTGGCGGGGGACGGGCCGGCGG
>JBEVLR010000139.1:0-4554 GCA_040509075.1 Burkholderiaceae bacterium
GTGTTCCTTTTACCAATCCGTTCTCCCTGAGCTTGTCGAAGGGCCCATGCCGGCACGTGGGCATGGCTTCGACAGGCTCAGCCCGAACGGGCAATACGTCAGTGCATCAATCAGTCGGCCAATGCTCGCGTGACCACTTCGCGCACGTCCGGGCTCAGGTCCGTCTTCGCGGCCACGCGCGCGATCGCCTCGCGTGCGGCGCCGCGGTACGGCTCGGCGAGCAGGCGCCAGCGGTCGAGCGCGCGCGCGAGACGCGAGGCGACCTGCGGATTCATCGCGTCGAGCTCGACGACCTTCTCGGCCCAGAACAGGTAGCCCTTCGCGTCGGTGCGATGGAACGCGGCCGGGTTGAAGTTGCACAACGACAGGATCAGGCTGCGCGCGCGGTTCGGATTCGACAGCGAGAAGTCGGGGTGCTGCATCAGCGCCTTGACGTTCGCGAACACGCGGCCGTCGCGTTCCGGCGCGCGCGCCTGCAGGCCGAACCACTTGTCGATGACCAGCGCCTCGTGGCGGAAGAGCTCGTGGAAGCGTGCGAGCGCCGGCGCCGCGAGATCGGAATGCGCGCCGACGAGCGCGCCCAGCGCGCCGAGGCGGTCGGTCATGTTGCCGGCGTCCTTGAAGCGCTGATAGGCCTTGCCCGGCCACACCGCGTCGCCCGAACGCACGGCGTCGCGCACCAGCATCGCGAGCGCGAGGTTGGCCAGCGCTCGGCGGGCGCTCTGCGGGCCGTCGGGGGCGTAGCCTTCGTGCACCTGGTTGGCGTCGAATGCGGCGATCCAGTCGTCGCGCAGGCGGGCGGCGAGCTCGTCGTGCATCGCCTGGCACACCGCGTGGACCCGTTGCGGGTCGACCGGCACGGCGAGCTGTTCCGACACGTAGGCCTGCGACGGCGGCGTCAGCACCAATTCCTTGAAGGCCGGGTCCAGCCGCGGATCGCGCAGCACGGCGCGCATCGCCGCGACGAATTCGTCGTCCAGCGCCGGCGCGCCGCCGCCCGCGATCGCCGCGGTCAGCCGCGACAGCGCGAGCCGCTGGCCCGCTTCCCACCGGTTGACCGGGTCGGTGTCGTGCGCGAGCAGCACGAGGCGATCGTCGTCGCCCAGCCCGTCGTCGAGGAGCACCGGCGCCGAGAAATCGCGCAGCACCGACGGCACGGCGCCCGCCGGCACGCCGTCGAACCGGAAATGGGCCTCGGCGTCGGCCAGCACGAGCACGCGTTCGAGCGGGGCCGCATCGGCCGGGGCCGACGCATCGCCCCGCAGCCGCAGCGGCACGCCGCGGCCGTCGCGCGCGAACAGCGCGAATCGCACGGGCAGCACGAAGGGCCGGCGGGCGGCCGCCGCGGCGGCGCCGGACGGCGCGCCGAAATCCTGCGACAGCGTCAGCGCGTAGCTGCCGTCGACCGGATCATGGGCGCCGCGCGCGGTGAGCTTGGGGGTCCCCGCCTGCGAATACCAGCGCTTGAACGCGTCGAGCTGCGCGCTCAGCGGGCTCGCGGGATTCGCGTCGGCGATGGACTGCGCGAAATCGTCGCAGGTCACCGCCTGGCCGTCGTGGCGGCGGAAGTATTCGGTGATGCCGCGCCCGAAGCCGTCGCGGCCGACCAGCGTCTGCATCATGCGGACGAGTTCGGAGCCCTTCTCGTAGACGGTCGCGGTGTAGAAATTGTCGATCGCGACGTAGCTGTCGGGCCGCACCGGATGCGACATCGGGCCCGCGTCCTCGGGGAACTGGATCTGGCGCAGCACGCGCACGTCGTCGATGCGCTTGACGCCGCGCGCCGATTCCGAGCCCGCCATGTCCTGCGAAAATTCCTGGTCGCGGAACACCGTGAGGCCTTCCTTCAGCGACAGCTGGAACCAGTCGCGGCAGGTGACGCGGTTGCCCGTCCAGTTGTGGAAGTATTCGTGGCCGACGACGCTTTCGATCAGCGCGTAATCGGCGTCGGTGGCCGTCGCGGGGCTCGCCAGAACGAACTTGGTGTTGAACAGGTTCAGGCCCTTGTTCTCCATCGCGCCCATGTTGAAGTCCTCGACCGCCACGATCATGAAGCGTTCGAGGTCCAGCGGCAGCCCGAAGCGGGCCTCGTCCCACACCAGCGACGCGACGAGCGACTGCATCGCGTGCTCCGTCTTGTCGAGGTCGCCGCGCCGCACGAACACCTGCAGAAGATGCTCCTTGCCGCCGCGGCTGCGCACCCGCTGCTCGCGCGCGACGAGGTCGGCGCCCACCAGCGCGAACAGGTAAGACGGCTTCGGGAACGGGTCGTGCCAGCGCGCGAAGTGCCTGCCGCCGTCGAGCTCGCCGTGCGCGGCGAGGTTGCCGTTGGACAGCAGCACCGGGTACTTCCTCTTGTCGGCGCGCAGCGTGACCGTGTAGACCGCCATCACGTCGGGGCGGTCGAAGAAATACGTGATGCGCCGGAAGCCCTGCGCCTCGCACTGCGTGAAGAAGCCGCCGCCGGACGTGTACAAGCCCGACAGTTCGGTGTTCTTCTCCGGCGCGATCGTGTTGCGGATCTCGAGCGTGAACGCGTCGGCGGCCGGGGCGTCGATCACCAACTGGCCGTTCTCGTGGCGGAACGACACGCTTTGGCCGTCGACCAGCACGCGCAGCAGGTTCAGGCCTTCGCCGTCGAGCCGCAGCGGCTCGGCCGGCGCGCCGGCGTCGCGCACCACCTCGAGCTTGCTCGCGACGATGGTCTTGGCGGGGTCGAGGTCGAACGTCAGGTCGACGCTGCGCACCCGGTAGGCCGGGCTCACGTAGTCTTCACGGCGGACGAGAGCGGGGGAGCCTTCGCGCATGGCTTGTCCTTACGGGTGGGGTTTGGATGAGGCTCGCGACCGCCGGATCCTCACAGGCCGGACTTCAGGCTGGCCGCGATGAACTGGTCGAGATCGCCGTCCAGCACTTTCTGCGTGGCCGACGTCTCGACGTTGGTGCGCAAGTCCTTGATGCGGCTCTGGTCGAGCACGTACGAGCGGATCTGGTGGCCCCAGCCGACGTCCGTCTTCGTGGCTTCCAGCGCCTGCTGCTGCTCCATGCGCTTGCGCATCTCGTGCTCGTACATCCGCGAGCGCAGCATCTGCCAGGCTTCGTCGCGGTTGCGGTGCTGCGAGCGGTCGTTCTGGCATTGCACGACGATGCCGGTCGGCAGGTGGGTCAAGCGGACCGCCGAGTCGGTCTTGTTGATGTGCTGGCCGCCGGCCCCGGAAGCCCTGTAGGTGTCGACCCGCACGTCCGCCGGGTTGATCTCGATCTCGATCGAATCGTCGACTTCCGGGTAGACGAACACCGAAGCGAACGAGGTGTGGCGGCCGCCGGACGAATCGAACGGGCTCTTGCGCACCAGGCGATGCACGCCGGTCTCGGTGCGCAGGTGGCCGAACGCATGGTCGCCTTCGATCTTGATCGTCGCGCTCTTGATGCCGGCGACGTCGCCCTCGGACTCTTCCATCACCTCGGGCTTGAACCCCTTGCGTTCGCAGTACTTCAGGTACTGCCGCAGCAGCATCGCCGCCCAGTCGCAGGCTTCGGTGCCGCCGGCGCCGGCCTGGATGTCGAGGAAGCAGTTCAGCGGATCGGCCGGATTCGAGAACATGCGGCGGAACTCCAGGCCCTCGACGACGGCGCCGAGCTTGGCGGCGTCGGCCTCGATGGCGGCCAGGCCGTCGACGTCGCCTTCGTCCTTGACCATCTGGTAGAGCTCGGCGTTGTCGGCCAGGTTGGCCGTCAGGTGGTCGATCGTCTGCACGACCTCCTCGAGCGAGCGTTTCTCGCGGCCCAGCTCCTGGGCGCGCTTGGGCTCGTTCCAGACGTCCGGGTTCTCGAGCGTGGCGTTGACTTCGGTCAGGCGGAACGCCTTGCGGTCGTAGTCAAAGATACCCCCTGAGCGCGGCGGTGCGCTCGGTCAGGTCGGCGATGTGGTTGCCGATGGCGTTGATGCGTTCGATGTCCATGGTTTGGGATCTTGGTCGTGGCGCGGCCGCGCGAGCGGTGGCGGCGCCTTGAGGGGATGAAAACGGTTCGCCGGCACGGGCGAAACGCGATTTTCGCATGGGCGGCGAGTCGGCCCGAATGCGGCTTGTGCCGCTATCAGCAGGCGCACACGAACTCTTCAAGCTGTTGGCATCACACCGTTTGGTCTATTTCGTCGTCCTTCGATATATGGGCGATGTCCCGATGTGCCAGCAGAAGTATGAACAAAGGTTTCACACGGCTGAGATTCGGATACTCCCCCCTGGGATTTTTCTCCAAAGGAAATTTCTCCTTCAATGCACCGAGGACTTTCAGCCAGCGTTCTTCCGAAGACGTGTTGGCGCCCGGGCCCGAATCGATTTCGCCCAGCCATCCCTGCAGAGCCTGGGGCTCTTTCCAATGTGCGCACAACTCGACCATTTTCTTCAAAGGATAGCGTGCCAGGAGCAGATTTCGATTCCTTGTCGCTTTCTTGCCGCCCATCCGCTCAATGATGGGAATTGAATCACTCCATAAATGCATGATGCCGGCCCGAACCTCATGATCTGGCAATTCGTTGATCCCGGCGAGGCG
>JBEVLR010000140.1:0-8851 GCA_040509075.1 Burkholderiaceae bacterium
GATGGAACCATCGGCCGATCCCCCGAGGGGACGGCGGGCCGGCTCGGGGCGGCCCGGCGCTCGGCGCACCGGAGGATCGACGAAGGATGTCTCATGGCGGGGCGCTCTTTTCAGACGGTTTGCGGCGCGCGCAGCGCGAGCACGGCGTTGTGGCCGCCGAAGGCGAACGAATTGGTCAACGCCGCCGTGCAGCGCGATTCCTGCGCGCAGTTGGGGACGTAATTCAGGTCGCAGTCGGGGTCGGGCTCGGCGTAATTCATCGTCGGCGGCGAGAAGCCGCGTTCGAGGCCCACCAGCGTGGCGAGCAGCTCGATCGCGCCGGCGGCGCCCAGCGTGTGGCCGTGCATCGATTTCGTCGACGACACCCGCAGGCGGTCGGCGCCCGAGCCGAAGATGCGGCGCAGCGCGCGGGTTTCGGTGACGTCGTTGGCCGTCGTCGCGGTGCCGTGCGCGTTGACGTAGCCGACTTCCCCTTCGCGCATGCCCGCGTCGCGCAGGCAGGCGCGGATCGCCTCGGATTGGCCATCCAGCGACGGCGCGAGCAGATGATGGGCGTCGGAGTTCAACGCGCCCCCGGCGATCTCGCCGAAGATCGGCGCGCCGCGGGCCCGTGCGTGATCGAGCGACTCGAGCACGATCATCGCGCCGCCTTCGCCCAGCACCAGGCCGCGCCGGCCTTTCGAGAACGGCCGGCAGGTGTCCGGCGCGAGCACGCGCAGCGCTTCCCACGCTTTCAGGTTGCCGTCGGTGAGGCAGGCCTCCGCGCCGCCGACGATCGCGATGTCGACCGTGCCCGCGCGGATCATCTGCGCGCCCAGCATCACCGCATAGGCGGACGAGGCGCATGCCGTGGAGATCGTGAACGCCGGGCCGGCGACGCCGAACTCGAGGCTGATGTGTCCGGCGAGCGCGTTGGGCATGATGCGCGGCACCGTCATCGGATGCAGCCGCCTCGGCGGTTGCGCGAACAGCTGGTTGTAGCCGTGCTCTATGGTGTTGAGGCAGCCCGAGCCGTTGCCGACGATGACGGCGGCGCGCGGGCCGAGCCCGCCGGCCGCGTCGAGCCCGCTTTCGGCCACCGCTGCGCGCGCGCAGACGAGCGCGAACTGCGTGGCGCGGTCGACGCCGGCCAGGTCGGTGGGGCCGCCGGCCGACGCCGCCCCGAACCCACCGACGCGCGCGCCGATGCGCTTCGATCCCGCGCCCAGCGCGGCGATGCCGCCGATGCCCTCGGCGAGCGAATGCGCGAAGGTGCGCACGTCGCACCCGATCGCGCAGACGATGCCGCGTCCGCTGACGACGACGCGGCTGGCGAAGCGGTCGCTGGCGCCCATGTCAGCGCCCGCCGAGGCTTCGGCGCGCCTGAGCGCGGGTCGACGGATGGGATGGGCGCGGGGGCTTTCCCACGTCAGGCCCCCGTCGCGACGGCATCGGCGTCCGCCTGGCCGGCGCCGAGCGCCTCGATGAGGTCGATGACGGCTTCGAGCAGCGCATCGACGGTGTCGGCGACGGTTTCGTTGGCGTTGTACGGAATCGAGATGCCGTAGCGTTCTTCGATCGTGAAGATCACCTCGACCATGTCGAGCGACTTCACCCCGATGTCGATCAGCCGCGCCCCCGGCTCCACGTGCTGCGGATCGATCTTGACGATGCCGGCGATGAGCTCGATGAGCTCGGATTGGAGGGTCGAGCGTTGGGTGTTCACGGGAAGGCTCCTCGATGCGTTGGGCCGGATGCGGATGCCGGAGCTATTGGCGGACGAGCACCAGCTTGCGCTGGACGAGCTCGGATTTCTTCGCCGGCCATTCGCCCGCGCGCATGTGGGCGAGGATCTTCCTGGCCATCAGCTGCGGGAAGTCGGCCGGAACGCTGCGTTCGACGTCGGCGCCGGGGCGGCGGTTGTTGCGCCAGGCGCTTTCGACGATGGCGCGGTCCTGCTGCAGCGTGATGTTCTCGGCGCCGGTCCATTCGACGCCTTGCTTTCGCTCGCGCGTTCGCATCAGCCATTCCGTGCGCGTCTTGTCCGGCCCGCACGGGACCATGTGGAACACCAGGTAGAAGTCGGACTTCACGCCGCGCTGGAAGACGTAGAGCCGGTTGGGCAGCGACAGCTCCAGGTAGGACGCGACGTCCGGCGCCAGGTGATCGGTCGACTCGTCCGCTGCCGCCGGGTAGAAGACCGCCAGGCCGCCGTCGCCGACGCGCACCTCGTATTCGTATTCCTTGAAGCCGTAGAGCTTGTTGAGGAAGTACGACCAGTGCGTGCCCGCGTGCACGAACGGCAGGTGCGACGCATCGAGGATGTTGTCGATCAGCGGCTGCATGCCGCAATCGGCTTCGATGACGCCTTGCGTCCAGGCATAGTCGTGCAGTCCGCGGATCGCCGGCGGCGCCTCGGTGGCGGGCGCGCCGTCGCCCATCCAGACCCAGACGTAGTGGTCTTGCTCGACGCACGGATACGCGCGGACGCGGAAGCCCGCCGGCACGTTCGCGCCGCTGCACAGCGACGGGACGTGCACGCAGCGTCCCGTCTCGTCGTACTGCCAGCCGTGATAGCGGCACGCCAGCGTGCCGTCGCCGGTCAGCGTGCCGAGCGACAGCTGCACGCCGCGGTGGCAGCAGCGGTCCTCCAGCGCGCAGGGTTTGCCTTCGCGGGTGCGGTAGAGCGCGATCGGATGTTCGAGCACCAGCGTCGAACGCGGCTCGTTGTCGAGCTGGCTCGACGCGCAGGCGATGTACCAATGGTCGGTCAGGGTGGTCATGTCGCGTCCGGGCGTTGTGCGGGGCGGGTCAGGCCGGGAAAGCCGCTTCGGGCGCGGGCCGTTCGTCCAGTTCGATGCCGTCGTCGCGCAGGCCCGCCAGGTGGCGCGCCGCGAGGTAGCCGAAGGTCATGCCCGGGCCGAGGGTGATGCCGCCGCCGGGGCAGGCGCCGCCGAACGGATTGGCCATGTCGTTGCCCACCGCGTGGAGGCCGGGGATGGGGCGCCGGCGGACATCGAGCACGCGCGCGGCGAGGTCCGTCCTCAGCCCGACCAGCGTGCCCATGTGGCCGGCGGTCATCCGCACCGCGTAATAGGGGCCCGCGCCGAGCGGCCCCACGCAGCCGTTGGGGCGGCGGCGCGGATCGGCGTAATAGCGGTCGAACGAATTGCGCCCCTTGCCGAATTGCGGGTCGCCGCCCTCGCGCGCGGACTGGTTGAATCGATCGACGGTGCGGCGCATCTCATCGGCGGGCACGTGGATCAGGCCGGCCAGTTCTTCGATGCTGCCGGCGCGCAACAAGTAGCCGGCGCGCAGGTGCGGCGCGAGGCGGGCGGGACGCGGCGCGATGAACTCGCCGCAGCCGGTGCGGCGCAGGCTGGCGTGATCGCAGATCAGCCATGCCAGCGGCGGGTCGCCCGGAAGCGCGGCGCGCACGATGGCCTCTGCGAAATGGTGGTTGGAGCCCGATTCGTTGGCGAAGCGCCGCCCCCCCGCGTCCACCGCGAGGAAGCCCGCGCGATGCCGGTCGTGGAAGTGGCCCGCGAGCTCCCGGTCGTTCGCGGCCGAGCGCGACACCGGGGCCCAGAAGCCGGCGGTCTGCACATCGCGCTGCAGCTGACCGCCGGCGTCGAGCGCCGCGCGCAGGCCGTCCCCCATGTTTCCCGGCGTCGCGAGCGACCAGTTGGCGCCGTCGAGCTGCGGCCGCTCGAAGAGTTCCGAACACCATTGCCGGTTCCAGCCGAAGCCGCCGCAGGCGAGCACGACGCCTCGCCGCGCGCGCACGGTCGTCATCCGGCCGGCGCGCTCGACCACCGCACCGCAGACGCGTCCGCGCTCGACGAGCAGGCGCTGCATCGGCGCGCCCGTCCACACCGGGATGCCCAGCTCGAGCGTCGTCCTCAAAAGCCGCGCGGCGAGCGCGTTGCCGTTGGTCAGCCACAGCGCGCGGCCGTGGCGCGCGGTTTCCCATGCATGACGCACCAGGCGCCGCGCGACGTGGCCGAACGAGCGCAGCGAACGCGTCGCCGTCTGCAGGATGCGCACCTCCTGGGGCGTGTACATCATGCCGAGAAAGGTCTGCGAGGCCATCGGCGGCCGCAGCAAACGGATCGATTCGCCGAGCCGCTTCCCGTCGTACGGCGCCGCCACGATGGTGCGCCCGCCTTGGCTCGCGCCGGGAAGCTCCGGGCGGTGATCCGGGAAATCCTCCCGGCACAGGAAACGCGCGTCGGAATGGCTCTCCAGGAAATCGATCATGCGCGGCGCATGCGCCAGGTAGGCCCGCAGCCGCGCCTCGTCGAATTGCCGCCCGGTCTCATGACGCAGGTAGGTGAGCGCGGCCTCCGGGTCATCGGCGATCCCGAGCCGTCCGGCGATCGGATTGCACGGGATCCACAAGGTGCCGTAGGAGACGGCCGTGCTCCCGCCGATCAGGGTTTCCCGCTCGACCACGCGGACGTCGAGACCGTTCAGGCGCGCCGTGATCGCGGTCGTCAGGCCGCTGGCGCCCGAGCCGACCACGAGCACGTCGCACATCGATGCGACGGACTCGGCGCCCGATTTCGACCATTCACCCTGGAATTCCACGATTGACCTTGTTTCCAATTAAAGAAAAAGAGGGCATTTAATAATCTGAAAATTGCGCTGTTCCGTTGGAGCGGAAACCTCGGAATATTTTCGGGCGCGACCATCCAGCGATATTCCAAATAAATGGAATATTCGATCGAAGAGGCTTGGCAGCCTCAATGAAATATATGCTCCAGATACCGGCCGTGGAGGCCGCGGCTATCAACCGTGGCAACGGCTCGTCAGGCGGGGATCACCCGTGCTGGACGATGGCTGAACGGATTGTCGGGCGCTGCCGGGATCCACGGATCACCAGCCGGCGAGCACCGTTGCAAGATAAGGTGATCTCGTCGATGACCGAATCGTGCAATTCATTTCCTATCATGAAGCCACTGTATCAGCGGTTTTCTGATTTGCATCCACGAGAATTAGGGATGCCGGCGAACGACCCATAATCTAGGGATGGCGGCCGTATTTTCCATGCCGAGGGAATATGTATCTCGATGTGTCGTTCCAACATAATCCTATTACTGTCGAGTAACTAGGATTGCTCGACCATTCGAGCTTCCTTCGGACGGTTGGGCGGCGCTTATTGGAACGCCACCTCGGCGAACCCGCGCAGCTTGCGGCTGTGCAGCTTGCCGCCGGAGCCCCGCAGCAGTTCGAGCGCGCGGATGCCGATGCGCAGGTGCTGTTCGACGCGTTCGCGGTAGAAGTGGTTGGCCATGCCGGGCAGCTTGATCTCGCCGTGCAGCGGCTTGTCGGAGACGCACAGCAAGGTGCCGTAAGGCACGCGGAAACGGAACCCGTTCGCGGCGATCGTCGCCGATTCCATGTCGAGCGCGATCGCGCGGCTCTGGCTGAAACGGCGTTCCGGGCCGGGATGCGGCAGCAGTTCCCAGTTGCGGTTGTCGGTCGACGCCACGGTGCCGGTCCGCATCACTCGCTTCAGGTCGAAGCCCGAGAGTTGCGTGATGTCGGCCACCGCCTGTTCGAGCGCCACCTGCACTTCGGCCAGCGGGGGGATCGGCACCCACAGCGGCAGCTCCTCGTCCAGCACGTGGTCTTCGCGAACGTAGCCGTGCGCCAGCACGTAGTCGCCCAGCTGCTGGGTCGTGCGCAGGCCCGCGCAGTGGCCGAGCATGATCCACGCATGCGGGCGCAGCACGGCGATGTGGTCGCTGATGTTCTTCGCGTTCGAAGGCCCGACGCCGATGTTGACCATCGTGATGCCGCTGTTGTCGCCGCGCTTGAGGTGATAGGCCGGCATCTGGGGCAGCCGCGCCGGCGCCGCGCCCGCGATGCCGGCGCAGGAGGTTCGACCGAGCCGCGAGGTGACCACGTTGCCGGGCTCGACGAACTCGTCGTATTCGGAATCCTCGCGCGCCATCTCGCGGTGCCCGAGCGCGATGAATTCGTCGATGTAGAACTGGTAGTTCGTGAACAGCACGAAATTCTGGCAATGCTCGGGCGCGGTGCCGGTGTAGTGGCGCAGCCGGTGCAGCGAATAGTCGACGCGCGGCGCCGTGAACAGCGCCAGCGGCAGCGGCTCGCCCGGGCCGGTGTCGTGCGTGCCGTTGGCGATGCCGTCGTCCATCACGGCGAGGTTGGGCAGGTCGAACAGGTCGCGCAGCTGCATGCGCTGCGACGCGGTCAGCGTGCCTTCGACGTGGTCGTGCTCGGCGAAGCTGAAGTGCAGCGGCATCGGCTCGCGGCTGACGCCGATCTCGAGTTTCATGCCGTGGTGGTGGCGCAGCAGCCGGAACTGCTCGCGGTAGTACGACGCGAACAGCTCCGGGCGCGTCAGCGTCGTCTCGAAGGTGCCCGGCCCGGCGACGAAGCCGTAGCTGGACACCGAATCGGCGCGCCCGACCGTGTTGGTGTGCACGCGTACGCTGGGATAGCAAGCCCGCACGTGCGCGGCCGGGGGGCGGCCGGCGACGAACTCGTGCAGGTGATGGCGCAGATGGTCGACGCCGGCCTGGTAGAGCGCCCGGACGCGTTCGACCGCGGCATCCGGATCGTCGAAAGATTCACGAGGGACGAGCAGCGGTTCGATCATGCGGACATTGTGGATGAATTGCGCGACGGCGTTCGATTCGCCGGTGCCCGCCCGAGCCGCGCACCGCGGTTGCCTACACTTGCGGGATGAACAGGTGCCTGGATGACTGGATGACTGGATTCGGAAGACGCGGCGGCCGCATGCGCGCGCCGTGCCACCGAGGAGCTTGGCGGCCCGCGGCGGGGGCGGGAACGGCGGTCGCCGCCGCGGTCGTGATGGCGTGGTCGGTCGCGCCGGCGCTTGCGAACGGGCTCGGGCATCCTCCGTCGGCGGCGATGCCCAAGGCCACCTCCGCCGCATCGGCACCCAAACCGACGGCGGCCTCTTCCGCGGTCTTGGCGGCCTCTTCGGCGGCGGCCGCTTCCTCGACCGACCTGGCCCAATGGTGCAGCCGCATCGCCTCCGAAGTGCCGGGGGTCGCGCCGCCGGCCTGCAAGGCTTCCGGCCTCGTGGCCGGCGACGGCCGCTCGGTGCGCGGCGTTCCGCTGTGGACGCGCGACGTGCCGTCGGCCGGCGGCGCGCCGCGGTTCAAGGTGCTGCTGCTGAGCGGCATCCACGGCGACGAGCTGGCCTCCGTGGCGCTGGCCTTCGACTGGATCGCGCGTTCCCATGCGGCGTCGGCCGCCGCCGTGCGGCCGGTGGCCAAACCGGTGAAAACGTCTGCGGTCGTCAAGAACGGCGCGCCGGCGGCGATTGCCGGCGTCGCGTGGCGTTTCATCCCGCTGTTGAATCCGGACGGGTTGCTGCATGCGCCGTCGACGCGCGTCAACGCGAACGGCGTCGACCTGAACCGCAACTTCCCGACCGCCGACTGGGCGCGGGACGCCCAGCCCTACTGGATCCAGCGAACGAAGAAGGATCCGCGCCGTTTCCCGGGCACGCAGCCATTGTCCGAGCCCGAATCGCGCTGGCTGATCAAGCAGATCGACCTGTTCCGCCCCGACCTGATCGTCTCCGTGCACGCGCCGTACGGGCTGCTCGATTTCGACGGGCCGCCCCCGGTGCCGAAGCGGCTCGGCAGCCTGCAGCTGGATCCGGTGGGCGTCTACCCCGGCTCGTTGGGCAATTACGGCGGGCTCGTCAAGCAGGTGCCGGTGATGACGCTGGAGCTGAAGAACTCGCGCCAGGTGCCGCCGGTCGAACTGGCGGCGATGTGGAACGACCTGCAGCGCTGGATCGAGGACCGGTTGGCCAAAGGCGCTCATGCGGGCCCGCAGAAAGCCGCGGAGGCCGTGCGGCCCGCCGTGATGGCGGACAGCCCCGCCTTGGCCAGGCGGCGCGATTGATCTCGGCTCTTCGGCTTTGAGGACGATTCGAGCAGGGAGGTGTTCGTGCCTTTGTCGGGAGCCGTGCCGACCGCGGCGGCCCGGACTGCCGCCTGCATCCGCGCGGCGGCTGGATGCGTAGACCCCTCCAGGGATCCGCTCTCGACCCTCCAACCGATGCCGCCGATGACTCCACCGCTTCCGGATTCCGATTCCCCCGCCGGCGCGCCGCCTGAGCCGCGCCGGGCGCGCCCTCTGGCCGGCTGGCTCGCCGGCGCGGCCTTGCTGACCGGCGTCGTGCCGGCCGTCGCAGGGGCGGGCCTCGGCCTCCTGAACTTCGTGGCGACGCTCCGCGGCCACCAGGGCCCTGTCGATCAACGCTACGGCCCTCTCGACCGGCAGCGCTTCGACCTCTATCGCCCCGGCGCGTCGGCATTGCCGGCCATGCCGGACGGCATTGCCTTCGGAACGCCGCTGGTCATCTTCATCTACGGCGGCGCTTGGAACTCCGGCCAGCGCCGCGACTACCGGTTCGCCGGCGAAGCGCTCGCCGCCCGAGGCTTCGCCGTGATGGTGATCGACTACCGCCTGTTCCCCGAAGCGCGTTATCCCGATTTCCTGCAGGATTGCGCACGTGCCGTCGGCTACGGACTGGAGCATGCCGCCGAGCTCGGCGCGGATCCGCAGCGCGTGTTCATCTACGGCCACAGCGCCGGCGCCTACAACGCCGCGATGCTGGCGCTCGACCCGCGCTGGCTGCAAGCCGTCGGCCATTCGCCGCGCGAGCTCGCCGGTTGGGTCGGGTTGGCCGGCCCGTACGATTTCCTGCCGATCGGCGATCCCGACACGCGGCGCGCGTTCGACTGGCCGCGCACCTCACCCGACACGCAGCCGATCCGCCATGCCGGCGATCTCGCGCCGCCGAGGCCGGCCTTCCTCGGCGCCGCGGCCGAGGATCGTCGGGTCGATCCGGTAC
>JBEVLR010000141.1:0-4871 GCA_040509075.1 Burkholderiaceae bacterium
CGTTGACCGTCAGGCCGGCGGTGGACAGCTTGCCGGCGCTGCCGTCCCCGATGCCTTTGACGCGGTTGACGAGGTCCGGCCAATCCTTGAACGGGCCCTTGGCGCGCTCGTCGATGATCTTGGCGGAGATCGACGGGCCGATGCCCCTGATCGCCTCCAGGTCGGCTTGCGACGCGGTGTTGGCGTCGGCGGCGAACGCGCAGAAGGCGAAGAAGGCCAGCAGGGCGGCCAGGAGTCGTTTGAACATGGGGTGTCCTCGAAGGTGAAGGCTAGGTCGGCGCAGGGCGCTGCGGGGCCGGCGGGGCCGGAAAAACGGCCCGCATGCGCCCTCAACGCGTCGGGAAGCCTTCGCGTTGACCCGGTCTCCGCGGATCGCGGCCGGGGAGGCGCCGTTGCGCAGGTTTCAGCGGCCTTCGGCGATCGCGACGTCGGCCAGGATGCGGGTCACCAGCGTCTCGCACCAGTGGGCGTTCGTGAACCGCAGCGCGGCGGGGCTGGCCAGGAAACGGCGGATCGCGCCCTGGTAGGCGTCGAAACGTCCGGCGTCCACCGAGTCCAGGAACGCGAGCATCGCCTGCGGTTCGTCGAACGCGTCGCCGTCGATGAAGCAATCCGCCGGCACCGGCGGCGCGCGATGGGTCGTGCCGATGTAGACGGGGACGCAGCCGCTGGTCAGGCAATCGAAGATCTTCTCGCTGACGTAGCCGGGGCTGCCGCGCGAGTTCTCGTAGCAGATCGAGAAGCGGGCGCGGTCCAGGACGGCCGCTTTGCGGCCGATCGCGCCGCGGAAGCTCGGGAACGGCGGCGCGCCGGGCTTCCAGCGCCGCTTCCATTCGTGGAGCCGCTTCATCAGCCGGCCACCGACGCCCGGCGCCACCGGCGGGATGTCCCAGCCGTGGCCGAACAGCGCGAAGCGGTCCGGCGCGTGCCGCTCGAAAAAGCGGATCGCCTCGACGCGCCGATGGTGCAGGTTGCGCGGATGCGGATGCAGCAAGGCCTTGTTGGACGCGATCAGCACGCAGAACAGGTCGCGCGCGCCGAAGCCGGGCACGGGGCGCGGCGCGAGGTCGTTCGGATAATCGAGGCGCAACGCGTGCATCTCGTCGATCAGTTCCTCGTTGCTCGTGAACACGCGGCGATAGCGGGCGAGCGCCGCGCGGTCGCCGTTGATCGGGCGCACGACCGGATCTTCGTACAGATAGGCGTAGCTGCGCGGATGGTCGACGCGGCGTTGCGCGTTCAGGTGCAGTTCGAAGGCGACTTCCCGGTCCGCGTTGAGGTCGCGCGTGTTGAGTTCGACGCCCGCGGTGGCGAAACGCGCGCGCAGCTGGCGCCAAGGCAGGAAGAAGTCGCCGCCGTTCGGCCCCGCGCCGGGCCGGAAGGGTTCGTTCCCGCGCAGCCGGTTGACGACCAGGGTCGCGTGTCGCATGTCGGCGCCGTCCTCAATGCACCAGGTCGAAAGTCTTCATCAGCAGGCGTTCCTTCCAGGTCGCGGGCCGGATCGGCGGCGAGTCGGCACCGTCGATCGCCGCGCGCACCTGGCCGTAGAAGCGATCCCAGCGGTAATGGCTGTCGACGGCTTCCTGGCCGAGGCGCTGCGTCTCGAGGAGCTCGGCGTCGCCGCATCGCTGCAGCCGCTGGAACACGGCTTGGGCGGCGGCGGTGTCGTTCAAGGGCAGGTTGACGATGCCGGCGCGGTTTTCGTAGCCGCTCTGCATCGTCACGACCGGGATCAGGCCCCAACCCATGGATTCGAGGATCGTGGTCGGGTTCGCGTCCATCGCGCCGACGGTGATCATGAAGTCGAATTCCGCGACCGCCGCGCGGGCCTCGGGCGTCGAGAAATTCATGAAACCCAGCACGTGCAGGCCGGGGATCCGCTTGCGGCCGCGGCCGATCCAGCTGATGTCGGCGTCCGGGCACCGCCGCTGCAGCGCCGACAGGTAGCCGATGTTCTTGTTGTGCGCGGTGTGGCCGATGTAGACGAACCGGCGCTCGCCCGGCGGGTTGAAGCGCGTCTTCACGAACGGGAAGTGCGTGCGGTTCACGGCCAGGTCCAGGTGGCGCATCTTGGGCCTCCAGCGGCGGATCGGCGATGCCTCGATGCGGTCGAACCAGTAGTTGCCGGTGATCGCCAGGAACAGGTCGCAGCGATCCATGTGGCGATCGTAGTACGCCACCTGCCGCAGGTCGTCGACGTAGGGCGCCATCAGGATGCGGCGGGCGAAGCCGGGCTGCGCGGCCGAACGCTCGAACACCGAATCGCGCCGCCAGTGCGGGTGGCCCAGCAGCACGTCGCCCGGCTGCGGGACGATCCGGGTCCGGTCGCGCCAGCCGTAGAAGCGCACGTCGTAGTCGCGCCGCAGGCGGTCGCCGACCTCGTTGCCGATGCAGTAGGGCGACGAGTGGCGCGCGGCGTCGCGGGGATAGACGAAGTGGACGGTGGTCATGTCGGCGGCGCGTCGATCGGCGTTCCGGCGTGCGCGAGGGTCGCGCCGCGGGCCGCCCGGCGGGCGCTATTCCTTCCAGTGTTCGGCGATCCAGGGCGAGGCTTTCGCGTGGCGCCAGTTGCCGTTGCGGCGGCCGGCGAGCGCGTCGGGAGGGTTCATCACGCCGTGGAACACGACGATGCGCGCGCCCCGCGGAATCGACGGCGCGCGGAAATAGTTCAGCGGGAAGCGTGCGATGCTGTGGTACTTGAAACTCGCGCACCAGGCGTGCGGCCAGTAGCGCAACCGACCCTGCCCGTGCAGCGCGGCCGACAGGTACGCCTGTTCGTTGCGGAACGCGCGGCGGATCCCGGCGGAGTCGGCTCGGAACGCCGCCAGCACGTCGGCATGCGCGCCGAGCTCGAAGCGGTAGACGGACGAATTGCCGGTCACGCGCCACGGCCGCTTCCAGTCGTGGATGATCAGGAATTCGCCGGGCAGCTCGAAGAACGGCGTGATGTCGCCGACGATCACGATGTCGATGTCGAGGAACAGCGCCGTGCCGCGCAGGCCGTGCAGGTCGGCCTCGAACGTGGTGAGCTTCTTCCAACCGCGCTCGGGCAGCCCGTCGGGCAGGGCCAGCTCCGGGATGGGCAGGCACCGGACTTCGTCGCGGATGCCCGCCGGCGAGTCGGTCAGGCACGCCATCCGGAAGTCGCCGCGCAGGTGGCGTCGCACCATCGCGTACAGGCGATTCACGTATTCGGGGCCGTACTTGTCGCCCCACTTCATGCACAGCACGATGCGCGGCCCCGCGGCGCGGGCGCCTTCGGGCGCCCGGGCGGCGGAGTCCGATGGAGCCTGCGCCCTGCGGGCTGCGGCGCGAACGCCTTCGGGCGGCCGGGCGGCGTTCATGCTGCCCTCACTGTTCTTCGATCCGCAAGGCAGGGTAGCTGTCCCAGCTCAGGCAGCCGGGGCATTGCCAGAAGTGGCGCTGGGCTTCGAAGCCGCAGGCCGCGCAGCGATAGCGCTGCAAGGGTTTGGCGGCGCGGGTGACGGCGGTGCGCACGTCGGCCAGCGACCGCTGCGCGAGCGGGCCGGCCGCCGCCGCCGAGGCGGCGATCGCGGGCTGCTGCAGCACCTCGCGCGCCGCCGACAGGGTCGGTTGCGCGTGCAGCATCTCGCGGTAGCGGTTGGCCACGCGGTCGGGATCGGGCTCCAGCTTCGCCCATGCGCCCAGGAAATCGAGGCGCGGCGCGTCGGTGAGCAGCTTCTCGAGCGCTTCCCTGGCGGCCGGCCCGCGTCCGCACGCGAGCGCCGCGTCCGCGTACTCGCCTGCGACCAGCGTGAAGCTGGACGGGTCGCGCACGCGCAGTTCGTTCCACGCGTCCAGCGCCTCGGCCGGCTTGCCGGCGAGCAGCCGCCGCTGGCCCTGCATGATCCAGGGGCGCGCGGAAGACGCGTCGGCTTTCAGCGCGTGCTGCAGTGCGCGTTCGGCTTCGTCGGGATGGCGCTGCTCCTCGGCGGCGAGCGCGAGCTCGCACCAGTAGTGCGACGTCCGGCGCGCGAACGAGCCCGTGCCCGCCGCTTCCAGTTGCTGCGCGATGTCGACCGCGGCGCGCCAGTCGCGCGAGCGCTCGTAGAGGTTCAGCAGCGCGAGCCGCGCTTCGGTGTGGTAGGCGGTGCCTTCGAGCACCCTGTAAGCCTCCTCGGCGCGATCGAACAGGCCGGCTTTGACGAAATCCTGCGCGAGCGCATGCTGCGCGCGTTCGCGGTCGACCTGCGACAGGTCGGCGCGCACGAGCAGGTGCTGGTGCACGCGCACCGAACGCTCGAATTCGCCGCGGCGGCGGAACAGGTTGCCGAGCGCGAAATGGAGTTCGGTGGTGTCGGGGTCGTTCTGGACGGTCTGGATGAACGCGTCGATCGCCTTGTCCTGCTGTTCGTTCAGCAACAGGCTCAGGCCCTTGTAGTAGGCCTTGGGCGAATTGCGCGTGTCGCGGCGCACCTGGCGCAGGTCGAAGCGCGAGCCGATCCAGCCGAGGACGAAGAACAGCGGCAGTCCGAGCAGGAACCACTGCCACGGGGCGTCAAAGTCCATCGCGCACCACCAGCACCTCGGGGGTCGTCGAAGCGGCGGGCGCGGCGGCTGCCGCGGCCGGTGCGCCGGGCCGCTTGGCGCGGCGGCGGTCACGCCACCAGCTGGGCGTCATCGCGAGCATGCCCAACAGCGCGCCGGCCACGAACGCGAACAGCACGATGTAGACCATCGACGTCGTCCACGCATACGAAAAGAACCAGTTCACCGTGGCGGGTTGCTGGTTGTTGATCGCGAAGGCGAACAGGGCGAAAAAGAGGAAAGCTCGCAGGAGCCAGGTCAGGAGGCGCATCGGGTCTTTCGCAGTGCGCGGATTCTAAGGGCGCCGCCCCCCGGGCCGGCGG
>JBEVLR010000142.1:0-4711 GCA_040509075.1 Burkholderiaceae bacterium
GCGCGCGGCGGCCGCGGGGGCGCCCCCCGCGGCCGACGCGGGTAGAGTCGCCCCCATGCGCATCACGCTCCGCCAGCTCGCCATCTTCGCGGCCGTCGCCGACGCCGGCAGCACCACGGCGGCGGGGCAGCGCGTCGCGCTGTCGCAGTCGGCCACCAGCGCGGCGCTCAACGAGCTGGAGAACGTGCTCGACGCGCGCTTGTTCGACCGCGTCGGCACGCGCCTGCTGCTCAACGACACCGGCCGCGCGCTGCTGCCGCAAGCGCGCGCGGTGCTCGACGGCGCGGCCGGCATCGAGCGCGAATTCGGCCTCGGCGCCGCGGACGGCGCCGCGATGGCGGCGGCGCCGATCCGCGTGGGCGCCAGCACGACGATCGGCAACTACCTGCTGCCCGCGATGATCGCGTCGTATCGGCGGGCCTGGCAGGACGCGCACGTCGACGTGCGCATCGCCCACACCACCGACATCGCGGGCGCCGTCGCCCGGTTGGAAGTCGACCTCGGACTGATCGAAGGGCCCTGCCACGAGCCTGAAGTGCAGGTGCAGCCGTGGCGCGAGGAAGAACTCGTGATCGTCTGCGCGCCCGACCATCCCCTGCTGCGCGGCGACGCTACGCGGCGCCTCGGCGTGGGCGCGCTGCGCCAGGTCGCGTGGCTGCTGCGCGAGCCGGGGTCGGGAACGCGGGAAGCCGTGGAGCATGCGCTGCAGCCGCATCTGCACCAGATGCTCGAAGGCATGCATCTGGGCGGCACCGAGGCCATCAAACAGGCGGCCGCCGAAGGGCTGGGTTTCACGTGCCTGTCGCTGTTCGCGGTGCAGGACCTCATCACGCTCGGCCGCCTGGTGCGCGTGGAGACGACGCTGCCGCGGCTCACGCGCCGCTTCTACCTGATCCAGCATCGGCGCAAGCAGTTTTCGAAGAACCTGGCGCGGTTCATCGCGCATTGCCAGCAGGCTTGACGCCGGGCGCGGCGGCCCGTTTCAGCGGATCTTGCGCAGCGCGTCGACGGCCTCTTCGCGCGCTTCCAGCGGCAGCGCGTAGAACAGCAGCAGCAGCTCGGCCGCGGCGTCGTCCTCGGCGTACAGGTAGGCCACGGGCACCTCGAGCACCGCCGCGAGCCGCTGCACCGTCAGCCAGTCGGGCGCATGCTTGCCGCGCTCGTACTGGTTCATCCGGGCGCTCGCCGTCGTCTCGTCGATGCCCGCCAGCACGCCCAGCCGCTCCTGAGAGAGGCCTGTCCTCAGCCGGGCCTCCTTCAGCCGCCTCGCGAGCGTCCCCATCGATCGTCCCTGTCCATGCCAGGGCGTGATGGTGTTCAGTTTGACTCGGCCGTGTGCTAAGGAATGCTTAGCTTGGCTTGGCGGGGTGGCGCGGGCGCGCTACTTGCGGCCGCCGCGCTGCCACAGCGGCTTCTTGCCCTTCAGGTGGCGCTCGATGCCTTCGTTCAGGCGCTCGCGCAGGTCGACGACGGCGTCGAGGTGGCCGTAGATGCCCGGGAAGCGCAGGTCGAGCCACAGCCACAACGTGCACGAGCGCAGCGCCTTCTCCATGTTGTCGAGGCGGCTGTGCTCGTCGACTTCGTCGAGGAACCACGGCGTGCCGGCCTTGCCGCTGGTCGCATGGCGGTGCGTCCAATCGAGGAAGGCCTGAACCTGCGCCTCGGTGCGCGTGTCCACCGGCGCCTGCGCGTAGATGAAGCGCTGCTTCAGCGGCAGCGTGCCCGCGTTGCGGTCGAGCTCTTCGGCGAGCTCCAGCATCTGGTCGAGCTCGGCGACGGCGAAGTGCGCATCGTCCAGCTTCAGCTGGTCGACGAAAACGTCCAGCACCGCGCGCAGCTGGGCGAGCCGCAGGCGCGCGGCGATGGTCTCGACGTGCCACCAGTTCGGCGCGACCGGGGCCTTGAAATCGCGCGGGGCGCGCGGCGGATTCGGCAGCAGTTCCTTGAGCGCCCGCGCGGCCGTCGGCTCGGCCTCGCGCAGCACGCCCGCGAAACCCTCCTCGTGCATGCCGTAGCGCCCCGCGCGGCCCGCGATCTGATGCACCTCGGATTCGTTCAGCAGCCGGTCGCCGGTGCCGTCGAATTTCTTCATGGTGCTGAAGAGCACGCGGCGGATCGGCAGGTTCAGCCCCATGCCGATCGCGTCGGTGGCGATCAGGATGTGCGACTGGCCGTGCGCGAACCGCTCCGCCTCGCGCCGCCGCACTTCGGGCGGCAACGCGCCGTAGATCACGGAGACGGCGTGGCCGTCGGCCGCCACCTGGTCGCGCAGCATCAGCACGTCGCGCCGGCTGAACGCGACGACGGCGTCGCCTTTCCTCAGCGCGGCGATCGGGATCGGCCCCGGCAGCAGCTCCACGTGCTGCTTGCGTTCGAACGCCGACACCCTGCAGTTCTCGCCGCACAGCTTCAGCAGGTTCTCGATCGCGGGCGCCGCGTAGGCCGAGCAGATGATGATGACTTCGTTGGCGGGCACGCCGACGATCGCCTGCGTCCACGCCCAGCCGCGCGACGCGTCGAAGATCATCTGCGCTTCGTCGATCACGGCGACGTCGATCGGCTTGTTCGTGTCGACCATTTCGATGGTGCTCGAGACGACGCGCGCGTCGACGGCCGGATCGCTCTCCTCGCCGGTCAGCAGCGAGCACGCGACGCCGCGGCCCACGAGCCGGTCGCGGCCCTCGAGCGCGAGCAGGCGCAGCGGCGCGAGGTAGCAGCCGTTGTGCGCCTGCGCCAGGCGCTCGAAAGCCGCGTGCGTCTTGCCGCTGTTGGGCGGGCCGACATAGAGGGTCACCGTGCGTTGCAGGCGGCGCGCCATCTCGAAGGTGTCGGGATAGCCCTGGAACGCCAGCTCGGAGTTCAGCCCCGCCAGCGCGTCGAGCTCGGCGGCGTGGTGCTCCCAGCGGTACTGGGCGCGGTTGGTGGCGGCCTTGAGGTCGGCGAACGGCTGCGCGAGCGCGCATTCGGCCTGCAGCCGCGGCAGCAGCGACGCGAGGTGCCCGGGGTGGCCGGAGGCGCCGCGCTCGATCAGGGATTCGATGTGGCGCGCCAGCGCGTCGGCGTCGGCGTACGGCGGCGCGGGGCCGAGCGCGGCTTCGAAGGCGTCCAGGTCGCCGGTGCGGTAGAACTCCCAGACCGGGGCGGCCGCCACCGGCAGGCGATAGGCGACCTGCAGCGTCTGGCCTGCGGACAGCGCCAGGGTCTGCGTGAGGAGGCGGTCGAACTCGCCGGCCCGGCCGGTGACGCCCAGCGCCTCCAGCTCGGCCGTGCGCGCCTGCATCAGCGCGCGCACCGGCGGCGCGTTGCCGACGGCGTCGAGATGGCGCAGCGCATCGGCCACCCTGCCCGGCGCGATCCAACGGCTCGGGCGCGTGCCGGCCACCGCCTTCTGCAGCAGGATCAGGCCCAGCGCGTCGAGATGGCGTTCGGCGTGCGGCGCCGGCTCGGCGACGAAATCGGCCGGCTTGACGACTTGCGGCAGTTGGTACGCCGCCTGCTGGATGCGGGCCATGTCGGCCGGGGAGATGCCGGGCGGCACGCGGCCCGAGTGGCGCGCGTCGGGCAGTTTGAAGGCGCGCGTGGCGGAGGACGGTTCGGAGGGCGGAAGAATTGCGGAATCGGTGTTCATGCGGCGGCACGCGCGTTCGCACGCGGTGCATCGTTCTCGGGAATGTTGCAGTATGACGGGTCGACGTCGACAGGAGGCCGATCCGGGCGAGATGGACGCAAATCGAAACATGCCGAATCACCCGCCGCCGCATCCCCGCCAGGCGCGCGTGGCCGCGTTGCGGCGCATGAAGGTGGGCGCGGGCGCGCTGCTGTGCGCGGCGCTGTGCGGCCTGGCGCTGGCGCGATGGCGCGGCGGCGCGGGGGCGTGGGGCTGGGCGCAGGCGTTCTGCGAGGCGTCGGCCGTCGGGGCGATCGCCGATTGGTTCGCCGTCGTCGCCCTGTTCCGCCGCCCGCTCGGGTTGCCGCTGCCGCACACCGCGATCATCCCGCGCGGCAAGGCGCGCCTGGCCGACGGGCTGGCCGCGTTCGTGCGCGATCATTTCCTCGATGCCGCGACGCTCCAGGCCCGTCTGGCCGTCTTCGATCCCGCACGGCGCCTGGGCGAATGGCTCGGGGATCCGGCGCAGGTGCGCGCGGCCGTCGGCGGGGGCCGGCGCTGGGCGCTGAAGGCGGTGGGGCTGCTCGACGACGAGCGGCTGCGCGGCGCGACGCTCGCCCTGATCGTCGATCGGGTGCGCCGGTGGGACGCCGCGGCGACGGCCGCCGAGGTGCTCACGCTGTTGACCGAAGGCGGCCGCCACCACGAGCTGCTGGACGCCGCGCTGCAGAAGTTCGCCGGCTTCCTCGCGGAGGACGAGGTCAAGGCGCGCGTGTCCGCCGTCATGCTGCGCCATGCGCGCAAGGAGTGGCCGAAGGCGATCGGCATGGTGGACCTCGTCACGCCGACCGCGCGCATCGCCGACGGGCTGGCGGAAAAGCTGAGCGCCTCGGTGCTGGGCGAGCTGCGCGACGTGCTCGGCCAGCTCGAGGGCCAGGTCGAGGCCGAGCTCAGCGTGCTCGAGGACCCCGAGAGCGCCGGGCGCGTCGTCCAGGAGCTCGAACAGGCCAAGAAGCAGGCCGAACAACTGCGGGGCCGGGCCGCCAAGTGGCAGCAGACGCTCAGCGACGGCACCTCTGACCTGGTGGGCGACATCGACCACCA
>JBEVLR010000143.1:0-9920 GCA_040509075.1 Burkholderiaceae bacterium
CGGCGCGGCCTTCGGTCAGGTTGATCGGTTCGCCGGCGAACATCGCATCGCGGCGCGCCTCCAACCCGCGTTCGCGGGCGAGGTCCAGCAGCAGCGCGCGCGTCGCGTCGTCCCAGCGGTTCTTGGACAGGTCGGCGAACACGCATGGCGCCTCGAGCGAGAAGCGGTCGAAGCGGCCGGCGTCTTCGGCGAACGCGGCGCGCAGGTCGAAACCGCGGCCGCCTTCGTCGAACGCGCGCCGCAAGGCCTTCCAGGCGGCCGTGAGGTCGCATCGCGGCCGCGTCATCGCGCAGCCTCGATCAGCGCGTCGAGCTTGACCGAATCGGCCGCGAAAGCGCGGATGCCTTCGGCCAGCTTCTCGGTCGCCATCGCGTCTTCGTTCAGCGCGAAGCGGAACGCGGATTCGCCGAAATGCACGCGATCCTGGTGCGGCGAACCCGCCGCACCGGCGTCGAGCGCGCGCGGCAGCGGCGTCGAATCGGATTGCAGCGCGCCGAGCAGGTCGGGGCTGATCGTCAGCAGGTCGCAACCGGCCAGCGCGCGGATCTGGCCGACGTTGCGGAAACTCGCGCCCATGACCTCGGTCTTGATGCCGAAACGCTTGTAGTAGTTGAAGATCTTCGCCACCGACCGCACGCCCGGATCGTTCACGCCGGCCTGCGCGGCCTCGTCCCACGCCGGGCCGGCTTCTTTCTTGTGCCAGTCGTAGATGCGGCCGACGAACGGCGAGATCAGCGTGATGCCGCCGTCCCCGCAGGCCACCGCCTGCGCGAAGCTGAACAGCAAGGTCAGGTTGCAACGGATGCCTTCGGCCTCGAGCGCGCGCGCGGCGGCGATGCCTTCCCACGTCGACGCGATCTTGATCAGCACGCGCTCGCGGCCGATGCCGGCCGCGCCGTAGAGCCCGATCAGCCGGCGGGCGCGCTCGACCGTGGCGGCGGTGTCGAACGACAGCCGCGCGTCGACCTCGGTGCTGACCCGCCCCGGCACGATCTTCAGGATCTCGAGGCCGAAACGCACCACCACCTGATCGACGATGTCGCCCAGCGGTTCGCCCTTGTGCGCGGCGACCGTGCTCGTCAGCAGCGGCGCGTAGTCGGCCTGCCGCACCGCCTTCAGGATGAGCGACGGATTCGTCGTCGCGTCGCGCGGCGCGTATTGCGCCATCTGCAGGAAGTTGCCGGTGTCGGCGACGACGCCGGTCAGCGCCTTGAGTTGGTCGAGTTGGTTCATGGCTGCATTTTGGAGGAGGGATCGGCCCGGATCGCCGGAATGGTACGCAATTGACCGGGCGAACGGGCCTGGGCATCATCGCCCGTCGAAACAACGTTGCAAGAACACCCCCATGTCTTTCGAACTCGTGTTCTTCGGCGGCACCGGCGACCTCACCTGGCGAAAATTGATGCCGGCGCTGTTCCAGGCGTTCCGGCACGGCAAATTGCCTGCCGGGGGCCGGATCCTGGCCGTCGCGCGCGACGAGCGCAGCGACGCGGAGTACCGCGCGTTCATCCGCGAGCGCTTCGTCGAAGTCGACAGCTCCAAGCGTCCGACCGACGCGGAGTTCGCGCGCTTCGCCGAGTTGCTGCACTACCGCCGCATGGATCTGTCGCAGCCCGGCGACTACGCCGGGCTGAAGGCCTGGATCGACGCGCGCGGCGCCGACACCGCCGTCCTCTATCTCGCGACGAGCCCGCACCTGTTCCCGCAGATCTGCGAACAGCTGGGCGCCGCGGGGCTCAACGGCGCGAACGTGCGCGTGGTGCTCGAAAAGCCGCTCGGCCACGACCTGGCCAGCGCGCAGGAGATCAACCGCGTCGTCAAATCGGCGTTCAGCGAGCGCCAGGCCTTCCGAATCGACCACTACCTCGGCAAGCCGTCGGTGCAGAACCTGATGGCGCTGCGGTTCGGCAATGCGCTGTTCGAGCCGCTGTGGCGGCGCGAAAGCATCGGCAACATCCAGATCACGCTGGCCGAATCGATCGGCGTGGGCACGCGTGGCGATTTCTACGACCGCACCGGCACGTTGCGCGACATGGTGCAGAACCATGCGCTGCAGCTGTTGACGATGATCGCGATGGAGCCGCCGGCGACCAACGACGCCGACGCGATCCGCGACGAGAAGCTGAAAGTGCTGCGGTCGCTGAAAGCCTTCACGCGCAACAGCGTCGCGCGCGAGGTCGTGCGCGGCCAATACCGCGCCGGCAATATCGAGGGGCGCCCGGTGCCCGGCTATCTCGACGAACAGAAGGTGCCGCCCGGCAGCCGCACCGAGACCTTCCTGGCGCTGCGCACCGAGGTGCAGAACTGGCGCTGGGCCGGCGTGCCGTTCTACATCCGCACCGGAAAGCGGCTCGCGGCGCGCGACTCGCGGATCGTCATCAATTTCCGCCCGGTGCCGCATCCGATCTTCGCCGGCCCGAACCGGGCGAACCAGCTCATCATCAAGCTGCAGCCGGAAGACGGGCTCGAACTGCAGCTTCAAGCCGCCAGGGGCGGCCTGGGCAGCTCGGCCGGCACGAACGAATCGCTGGGCACCGTGTCGCTCGACCTCGATTTCGAAAAAGCGTTCGCCTCCGAACGGGTCGGCGCGTATGAACGCCTGCTGTTGGACGTGATTGCGGGCCGGCTGAACCTGTTCGTCCGCAGCGACGAGCAGGAACAGGCGTGGCGATGGGTCGGCCCCATCCTGGACGCCTGGGCCGCCGACCGCGAAGGCCCGCGCTCCTATGCGGCCGGCAGCTGGGGCCCGGCGGCGGCGAGTTCGCTGATCGCGCGCGACGGGTTCGCCTGGGCCGAAGAGGAATGACGGCCCTCGGAGCGGCCGGCGCTTCGGCAGGCCGGGCGCCGCCTGCACGCGCGGCGCGGCCGACGGGCCGGATCGAACTCGGCGCGCGAGTCGATCCGGCCGTTTTCTTCTGATCCGCCGATGCCGATCAAACCCGACGCTGCGGTTGATCACCCATCAGGATGCCGCCTTCGGCATCGCCGGGAATGTCCTCCTGCCGCTGCATGGTCGAATTGAGGCGCGTCTCCAATTTCTCCGGAAACTTTTTATTTTTCCTGCCGAAATAAACGTCTGCGGCGCCCGCACCGACCGAATGAAGAGTTTTGGCGACGAGCAGGCCCCCCAGAGCTTTCGGAAGCATCGACTTTCCGGTGAAGATGGCCGCTTCGGTATGAAGCGTCGACACCTGCGCCGCGGCTATCTCCTGGGCAAGAAAACCTTTCCCGGCCGCGTTCTCCGTGACGTGAACGGCGATATCGTTCAGGATGCCGGCCGGCTTGGCGACCGCATTCGCGAATGCAAACGACAGGCCGGCGCCCACCACCGCGGAAGTGGCTTCAACGGTATTGACCACGGCTTTGCCAATATATGTGGTCATCGACACGTCTTTCTTCGCGACCGCGACGGTCTCGCCAATGGGATCCGCCGCGCGCTCATCCAGCGAGCTCTTCATCTGATCCCCCAATTTTTTCGGGAGCTGCTTGCGACGGAAGCCGGTGACGCAATTGAGGCCGGCCTTGGTGACGCTCGCGGCAAGCATCACGCCGCCGGTGGCCGCCACGCCGATCATCAAGTCGCCATTCGCGAGCGCCGCTTTCAATTTCGGGACGGCATCGGGTACGGCCGCGGTGAGCTGGTCGGCGTATTGGTCGATCAGGGCGAGCGCCTCTTCTTTGGTGGAAGCATTCTTGAGCATCGTATAAACAGCCGCCCCGATGAAGACCCCGGCCACCAAGACGCCGCCGACGTTTTTACCGGCCAAGCCAAAACTCTTCCAAGGTTTGGGCAACTTGTCCTGCGCGAATTTCCGCGTGCTTTCGGCGATGCCGGTCGCATAGTCGACAGGTGCTTGCACCCAACCGCCGGCCGATTGATGGGTCCTCGAGGGAGTACGAGCGTGTTGCTCATAGTCCTGCTGAAGGGGTTGCGCGTGGTGGATTCCCAAGTCGGCCATGATCGCTCCAAAAAATGTGTTGATGGAAGCGAGATTACGGGCGAGTTTCGCGAAAAGCGCCGCCCAAGCGCAGTCATCGCCTGCAAAACGAAGCAAGCGGCAAAGGCGCTTCGCTTCGACGAGAAGCGTTCGCGCCCGGGGGCGACCTGAGGGGCTTCGGCGGGCTCTACGCCAACCTGGCGTCCAAGCCCAGCAGCCCGTCCACTCCATACAGGTGCGCCAGATCGCTCAGCCGCGCCGGGGCGCCGACGATCTGAAGCCGGCGCTTACCCACCGCGGCGATGCGTGCGCATTCGAGCAGCACGGCCAGCGCCGAAGTGTCGAGCTGCGCGACCGGCGCGGCGTCGATGCGCCAGACCTCGTCCCCAGTCGAGGCGAACGACCGGCGCAGCGATTCGAGCACCGAGGGCGCGTCGCGCAGCGTCAGGCTCGCCGGCAAGGAAGTGATGGCGCCGGCGGCGGCCGTCACTTCGCGGGCGCCTTGTTCTTCGCCTGCAGCGCGCTGATCAACCCGTCGATACCCGAGGAGGCGATCTGCTGCGCGAAACTGCTCTTGTACTGGTCGACCAACCAGATGCCGAGCACGTTGACGTCGAAGATCTTCCATTCGGCCGCCTGCTTCTCGAGGCGGTAGTCGATCTCGACCGGATCGCCGCCGGTGCCCTTGATGTTGGTGCGGATGATGACGTCCGGATCGTCGGGCGACGAGCGGGTGGGCTTGAGCTCCACCGTGGTCTGCGCGTTCACCTTGGTCAACGCGCCCGCGTAAGTGCGGATCAGCAGCGTCTTGAATTCGGCCTGCAGCTTGGCCTGCTGGTCGGGCGTGGCCGTCTTCCAGCTCTTGCCGACGACGGCCGCCGTCATGCGCTGGAAGTCGACATGCGGCATCACCTGCGTATCGACCAGGCCCTGGATGCGGGACAGGTCGCCGCCCTGGACGGCCTTGTCGTTCTTGACCGAATCGATGACGCTGCCGGCCACTTGCTTGATCATCGCGTCGGGCGCGGCCTGCGCGAACGCGGCGGTGGCGCCGAACACGGCGCCGGCGAGGATCAGCGAAGAAATCGTACGTTGAAACATTCTTGTCCTTTCGAGCGGGAACTCGCTCTCTTCCTTAACGCGCGCCGGCCGCGCGCCGTTCACAAGCCGGCCAACCCACCGGTTCGGCAACGGGCATGCCTTGCGGGCACGCCTGTTCAGACGTGCGCGGCGGTGGTCACGCAGGCACCGCCGAGGCGGGCGGCGGCGGCACCGGGGCCGGGCCGCTCAACGGCACCGGCACGGTCGGCGCCGAAGCCGGCAGCGGAGCGGGCGTCACGCCGCCGGGCGGCGTCGGGGCCGGCACCTGCGCGACGACGTCCGCCCGCTCGGCCGACATCGACGTCTTCGCCGCCGAGGCCGCCGGGGACGGAGCGCGCGGCGCGGCGGCCGGCCCATCTTCGGCGTCGTCGTCCGGCCGATCGGGCGGGTTGCCGTCGTAGACGAGGCTGCGGCGGCGCGTCACGTAGGCGTCGCGCGTGAACGTGTAGCGGTCGAACGCGAGCTCGTCGAGCATCTGGCTGGCGCCCAGCAGGCCGGCACGCGCGTCGACGACGCCCACCGCATCGACGCCGATCTTCTGCCAGGTCGACGGCACCAGCAGCGCCGGAGAGACGTACGTGTCGGCCGGCAACGCGGCCGCGTCGCGGAGGTCGGACGAGCCGAACAACGGCAAGACCAGGTAGCTGCCCGCAGGCACGCCCCAATGGCCGAACGTCAGGCCGAGATCCTGCGAACGGCGGTCGAGGCCGAGCTCGGTCGCCGGGTCGAACAAGCCGCCGATGCCGATCGTGGTGTTCGTCAGCACGCGCATGGTCATCACGGCGCCGTCGCCGAACTTGCCCTGCAACAGGTTGTTGACGACCGACCACGCGTCGGAGAAGTTGCCGAAGAAATTGTGGATGCCGCTGCGGATCGGCGACGGCAGCACCTTCTGGTAAGTCTTCGCCGCCGGCTTCAGCGCATAGTGGTCGAGCGTGTCGTTGAAGGCGAACATCTTCCGGTTGAACGGCTCCAGCGGATCCTTCGGGCCGGCGGTGTGCCGCTCCTGCTGGCCGGTCGTGGCGCAACCGGCGACGACGGCGAGCACCGAGGCGGCCAGCACGCGCGGCAACAGCCGTCCGGCCGCGAATGGGTTGGGTTTCATTTGGGGTTTCCTGCCGACGCGGCGGTCGGGGAAGGCCCGGGCGCGGGGCTCGTGCCCGCGTCCGCGGCCTTGTTGAAGATCAGCTGGCCGATCAGATTCTCGAGGACGACGGCGGACTGGGTCTGCCTGATCAGGTCGCCGCTCTTCAGGTTCTTGTCGTCCGAGCCCGGTTCGATGCCGACGTACTGGTCGCCCAGCAGGCCGGCCGTGAGGATCTTGGCGGATGAATCGACCGGGAAATCGATGCCTTCCTTGATGTCCATCAAGACCAGCCCCTGGTAGGTGTTCTTGTCGAGGGTGATCGAGACGACGTGGCCGACGGACACGCCGGCGCTGCGCACGGGCGCGTTCTTCTTCAGGCCGCCGATGTTGTCGAAGCGCGCGCGCACCTGGTACGACCTCGCGCTGCTGAAATTGCCGAGGTTGGCCGTCTTCAACGCCAGGAATATCAACCCGAGGATGCCCAGCAACACGAACACGCCGACGAGGGTTTCCGTACTTTTCTTTGCCATGTCAAATCCGATCCGAATCAGGGGCAGCGCTCAGAACCTGCGAATGAACCCCGGCGTGCCCGGGCGGAGCGCCCGAACTTGTCCGTTCCATGCGCGAAGCCCGGCCGCAGCCCGGGCTGTGGCGGGCATCTGCAGCGCGAGGCGGGCGGGTTTGGGCGTCACGAGCGGGCATATCTAGGTTCATTCACAAGTTCTCAGGGCGTCGAAAACATCACCGCCGTGAGGATGAAATCCATCGCCAGCACCGACAGCGACGAGAACACCACGGTGCGGGTCGTCGCGTAGGCGACGCCTTCGGGGGTCGCCTGGGTCTCGTAGCCCTGGTAGAGGGCGACGGCCGTGCAGATCACGCCGAACACGGCCGACTTGACGACGCCGTTGCCGATGTCGCGCACGACGTCGACCCGCGATTGCATGATCGACCAGAAGTTGGCGGGATCCACCCCGATCATCTGGACGGCGATCATCCACGCGCCGAGGATGCCGACCGCCGAATACAGGATCGCGAGGATGGGCATCGACAGGATGCCGGCGAGGAAGCGCGGCGCGAGCACGCGGCTGCGCGGGTCGACCGCCATCAGCTCCATCGCCGACAGCTGCTCGCCCGCCTTCATCAGGCCGATCTCGGCCGTCAGCGCCGTCCCGGCCCGGCCCGCGAACAGCAGCGCGGTGACGACCGGCCCCAGTTCGCGCACCAGCGACAGGTTGACCACCAGTCCGAGCGATTCCGACGCGCCGTAAGGCACCAGCGCGTAATACATCTGCAGCGCCAGCACGCAACCCACCGCCACGCCGGAGGCGACGATGATGGTCAGCGACCGGTAGCCGATCGCATGGATCTGCGCGACGACGAGGCCGAAGCGGCGCATCGACGTCGGCAGGTAACGCAACAGGTCGATGAAGAAGACCGCTGCATGGCCGAGCGCGGCGAACGCGCGCAGCGTCGCGCGCCCGAGGGAATTGGCCAGCGCGATCATTGCGGCAACCCCAGCGCCTCGCCCAGCGGCACGGCCGGGTAATGGAATTTGACGGGGCCGTCGGGCTCGCCGCGGATGAACTGGCGCACTTCGGGGTCGTCGGACGCGTTGAGTTCCTGCGGCAACCCGTGCGCGACGACCCGGCCGCCGGGCGCCATCAGGTAGGCGTAGTCGGCGATGCCGAAGCATTCCTGCACGTCGTGGGACACCATCAACGACGTCGCGCCGGTCGTGTCGTTCAGGCGCCGGATCAGGTTGGCGGTGACGCCCATCGAGATGGGGTCGAGGCCGGCGAAAGGCTCGTCGTACATGATCACTTCCGGATCGAGCGCGACCGCGCGCGCCAGCGCGATCCGGCGCGCCATGCCGCCGGAAACCTCGGAAATGCGCAGTTGCGCGGCGCCGCGCAAGCCGACCGCGTTGAGCTTCATCAGCACGATGTCGCGGATCATCGTTTCCCCCAGATCCATGTGCTCGCGCAGCGGGAACGCGACGTTCTCGAACACGCTCAGGTCGGTGAACAACGCGCCGAACTGGAACAGCATGCCGAGCCGACGGCGGATCGCATAGAGCTTGTCGCGATCCCGGGTGTCGACTTCCTGGCCGTCGAACACCACCCGGCCCCGCTGCGGACGATGGACGCCGCCGATCAGGCGCAGCAGCGTCGTCTTGCCGCAGCCCGATCCCCCGAGGATGGCCGTGACCTTCCCGCGCGCGAATCGAAGCGACACGTCGTTCAGGATCACGCGGTTGGCGTCGTAGCCGAACGTGACACGATCGATCTGGATGAGGGGTTCGGTGTTCAATCCGGCATCTGGCCGCGGCGAAGCGGCGCTGCAGTGATGGGGGACGCGCCGTCCATGCAAAGCGCATGGAGGCCGCGGCCTGTTTCAGCGGTCTGTCTCGTCGATCTGTCTCGTCGATCGGCTCCCTGACCTGTCGGGAGCCTGTCGCAACCCAACAGGATACGGGAATTTCCGAGCCCACGCTGCCTGCGGAGAAGGCTGAGCTCGACGGCCGCGCGGGACGGCGGCCGCGCTCCCGCTGGAAAAAAATCGACGGGAAGAAATCGCGTCGTTTCCAAGCAACAGGAAGACGGCTTGTCCCTTCACCGACCAGGCGGACTTCGGAGGTGGACGCCGGCAAGGCCTCGGCGCAAAACTATTCGAGCCGCTTTCTTCGCTTAAGAGAAACCGGTTTCGCATGGGGCCTGGATGGGCTTGCGGCGCATGCACATCATGCGGACACGCCAACCCCTCACGCTGACATGCAAACACTTCCAGACTCCCTCCAACGGCTGACCAACTGGTTCCAGGAACTGGGCGGCAGCATCACCGGCACCGAGTTCGGTACCCGCAACGGCCTGCGCGGATTGTTCGCCGCACGCGACGTCGAACCAGGAGAGCGCCTCATCGTGCTCCCCTCGGCGGCGCAGCTCTCGGTGTCCTCCGCCGGCGCGCTGGCGGCCGGCACCCTCGATCCGAGGCTGCCGCCCGTCGTGGTCCTGGCCGCGCAGATCGCCCAGATCCGCCGCAGCGGCGGCGCTTGGGCCGCTTACGTCGATGCGCTGCCGTCGAACTATCCCGGCCAGGCGTGCTTCCTCACCGGCGCCGACATGGCGACGCTGGACAAATCATCGATCACGGCCCTCACCATCCAGGGCATGCGCCAGGCCGCCAACGAGGCGACGGGGCTGCTGCCGAAAACGCGCGCGTTCGACAACGCCGATTTCACCTGGGCCTATGCCGGCGTCATGACGCGTTCGCTCGACATCAACGGCGACCTCAAGATGCTGCCGATGGTCGACATGCTGAACCACTCCGCCGACGCCAACGCGCAGATCACGCTCGATCAGGATGCGATCGTCGTGGTCGCGGCGCGCGCGATCGCCGCCGGCGAGGAACTCACCGTCCGCTACCGCTCCGTGAACAACAACGTCTTGATGGCCGTCTACGGATTCTGCGGCGACGACGTCCCGGCCGACGAAAAGATCTTCTATCCGGTGCCCGGCTCCGCCAGCCCGCTCGTGGTCAGCCCGCAGTACGCCGATGCCGGCATGCGCGCGTTGCTCGCCCATTTGCGCGCGCAGGCTCCCGGCGGGCAAGGCACCGGCGCCTCGGCGCAGCGGCCGATCAACCGCGCCAACGAACTCGCCGCCTGGACCGCGCTGAACGACACGGTGGCCCTGGCCTTGGCGTCGCGCACCGTTTCGCTTCAACAATGGGACGCGCTGCTCGCCTCGGGCATCCTGACGGTGCCGCAGCGGATGCTCGTCTCCTCGCAGCGA
>JBEVLR010000144.1:0-3799 GCA_040509075.1 Burkholderiaceae bacterium
GTCCGCCGCAAGGCGGCCGGGGCTTCGTCCATTGCGCGCCCGCCGCGAACTCAGCGCGGCGGCTCGATCTCGTCCAGCAGCGCCGTGGCGTGATAGACCTTGTCGAGCGCTTGCAGGATCAGCGCGCCGTCCACGGCCACCGTCCGGTTGTGCGCCTCGTCCCACCAAAATGTGCCTCCCAGCGATTCGAGGTTTCCGTCGAACACGAGCCCGACGATCTCTGCCCGGCGGTCGAGCACCGGACTGCCGGAATTGCCGCCGACGATGTCGTTGCTGCTGGTGAAATTCACCCGCTGGCCGGGCGCCAGGGCCCGTTTTGCGGCGAGCCACGAAGGCGGCAGCCGGAACGGCGCCTGTCCGGTCGATCGGCCGAACCAGCCGGCGACGGTCGTGAACGGCCCGATCGGCCTGCCATGGTCGTTCCATCCTTGCACGGTGCCGAACGACAGCCGCAGCGTGAAGGTCGCGTCCGGATAGGCGCCCGTGCCCGTCCGCGCGAAACGCACGCGGGCGATCTTTTCGGCGTTCTCGTGTTCGATGGCGGTGACCTCGGCGTCCAGCCGGGCGCGTAGCCGCCGCGACTCCGGCTCGAGCAGCCTCGCGACGCGGACGAACGGGTCGTCCGAGGCCTCGATCGCCGCCTTGCCGCCCCGCCACAGCCGGGCGCGGTAGGCGACGTCGCCCAGCCGCGTGGCGGAGATCCAGCGCCGTGCGAGCGCCTCGGGCGATTCGCGGCCGAGCACGCGCTCGACCAGCGGGTCGTCGGCGCCCAGCCATTCGCGCAGCTTCGTCAGCGACCACGACAGCTTCACCCGTTCGAGCGCGGCAGGGACGATGGCCGGCGACATCGTTTTCTGTTCGGTCGACGCCAACGCCGCGTCGGTGAATTCGGGCAGGCGTTCGGCGTCGGCCTTCGCGCGTTCGTCCGCGGCGCGCACCAGCGCGCGCGCGATGTCGAAGTAATCCGTCCACAGGCCCTGGCCGCCTTCGGTGAATCGATAGCGCATGGCGATGTCGCGGAAAGTCTGCTGGGCCGCCGCGATCTCGTCCCAGGCCGCATCGTCGGCGCGCAGTTCGGCGCGCTGCGCGGCGAGCGCGCGCAGTTCGGATTCATCGGCCCGCTTGCGCGCCAGGACCGCCGGATCGCGCAGCGATTCCAGTTCGCCGTAATAGGCCTTGTAGGCGTTCTCGATGTCGTCGAGCGTGCCCCGGGCGATGCGTGCGTTTTCCGCCGATTCGGCGCTGAAGCGCGTGATCAGGCCGCGCTGCTCGGCCAGCCGGGTCAGGCGCCACGGATCGTCGACGTCGCGCACCCTTTCCAGCTGCGCGACGGTCAACTGGCGTTGCGTGCTGCCCGGATGGCCGCTGGTGATGGTCAGTTCGCCGGCTTCGGCGCCGGCGCGGCTGAAGCGGAAGAATTCATTGCCGCGCACGGGCCGGCCGTCTTCATAGGCGCGCACGATCCCCAGGTCGATGTCGTAGCGCGGAAAGTTGAAGTTGTCGGGATCGCCGCCGAACTGGGCCGCGTCGGCTTCGGGCGCGAACACGAGGCGCACGTCGTCGAAACGGCGGTAGCGATAGAGGTGGTGCACCGCGCCTTGGTACAAGTCGACGACGTCGCAGCGGACGGCTTTGCCGGCGCCGGCGCAGGCAGCCGTGATGCGCGCGATTTCGGCGCGGCGCGCGTCGAGGCGGGCCGGGCCGGCGAGGCCGCGGCCGGCCGCGGCGACGCGCCCGGTGACGTCGACGATGCCGTCGAGGCGATCGAGCGCGAGGCCGGGGCAGCGGCGCTCGGCGGCTGCGGTCGGCGCGAGGAAGCCTCCGCGCATCAGATCGTGCCGCGGCGTGGACAGTTGGCCGACGCAGTCTTCGACGCAATGGTGGTTGGTCATCACGAGGCCGGCCGGCGACACGAACGAGCCGGAGCAGCCGTTTTCGAGACGCACCGACGCGTGCATCACCTTCGCGATCCACGCGGCGTCGGGCGCGAAGCCGTAGGTCTTGCCGAGCGCGTCCACCGGCAAGTTGTCGAGCGTCCACATGCCTTCCGCGGCGTGTGCGGCGGCGGCGCCGATCATCAGGGATCCGGCGGCGGCCGACATGAGCAAAGAGGCGAATCGCATTCGTGGGGGCCTTTCCGGGGCGGGCGGCTGATCGGGCAGTATCGGCCGCAATCCGCGGCCCGCGGAGGGCGGCGTCAGACCATGGCGGCCAGCGCCTCGCGCAGCACCGCGCGCATGCGCTGAGCGCCCTCGCCCGAGGGCATCCACCGCAGGGCCCCGCGATCGTCCGCCGGCGCGAGGCCCATGGGCGCGGCGACGATGCCCAAGGGCGGCGCGCCCGTGGCCGACGGGGATTGCGCCGCGCGGAATTCGCGCATGGCGCGCGGCATGTGCCAGCCGTTGGTGACGACGACGATCGTGCGCACGCCGGCCGCACGCAGCAGGGGCACCGTGTTCAGCGCGTTCTCGCGGGTGTCGCGCGACCGGTTCTCGATCCAACGCAGCGGCAGCCCGAATTCCGTTCGCGCCACCTCGGCCATCACGTCGGCCTCGGCGGGCATCGGATCGGCGATCGCCGCCCGGCCGCGGCCACCGCTCGCGGCCAAGGCAATGCCGGTCTGGCGCCCGAGCCAGACGCCGTAGCGCAGACGCGCCAGCGCGGTCGGGTTGAGCGTCGTTGCGCCGAACTCCGGCGCGTCCCGGTCGACGCCGGCGCCGAGCACGACGATCGCGAGGGATTCGCCCGCCGCGGCGCGCGCGCCCAGCGCCGCGCGCTCTGCCGCCCCGAGCGCCGCGGGTTCGCGCAGGCATCGGCGCTCGATCCAGTCCGCGCATCCGGCGCAGGCGCTCAGCCACAAGCCGACGCATGCCGTCAGGACGAGCGCGCGCGCGCGGCGCGGCCGCACGCGGGCCATCGCCGTGCCGGCGAGCGCGAGCAGCAGCCACGGCACCGGCGGCAACGCCAGCGCCGTCGCGAAAGGTTTCACGCCGGCGAGGCCGGCGGCATTCAACCAATCCGCAATCATGGCCGCCATTCTCGCGGAGGCCTTGTGCGGCCGATTCGCGGCATCATCTGCGTCGGACGACGACGCCGCGCGCCCGGTGCGGCGTTCCAACCCGGACATCCAGGAGCAGGCAACCATGAGCGCAGCGGTCGAGACCATCACATTGGCGGGCGGATGCTTCTGGTGCACGGAAGCGGTGTTCGAGCAAGTGCGCGGCGTGATCGACGTGGAATCCGGCTACAGCAACGGCCAGACGCCTTCGCCGAGTTATGAGCAGGTCTGCGGCGGCCGCACGGGACACGCGGAAGTCGTGCGGGTGCGTTTCGACCCGGAGGTTTTGCCGCTGGCCGACGTGCTGATGATCTTCTTCGCGACGCACGACGCCACCACGCTCAACCGCCAGGGCAACGACATCGGCACGCAGTACCGCTCGGGCATCTACTACGCTGACGACGCGCAAAAGGCGGTGATCGCCCGCGTCGTCGCACAAGCCAACGCCGAACTCGGCGGGCGCGTGGTCACCGAAGTCGCGCCGCTGGCGAACTATTCGGCCGCCGAGGCGTATCACCAGCATTACTTCGCGAACCACCCGACGCAAGGCTATTGCATGGCGGTCGTCGGGCCGAAGGTCGACAAATTCCGCAAAGTGTTCCGGGATCGTTTGGCGCTTGCGTCTGGGAAATGAATCGATCGCCTAGAGCGGAGTGCCGGTTCGTTTTCGCGGTTGGATCTTCGCATTCGTCTTGAGGGCCGGTCGTTTTTTTAAATATTATTGATGCAATAAAATCCAAG
>JBEVLR010000145.1:0-3347 GCA_040509075.1 Burkholderiaceae bacterium
ACTCAACGCGTCGTTCCCGTTGGGAAAGATGCAAAAAACCGGCCGTTTGTCGATCTTCGATGAAAAACCGCCCGAGCGCGATCAGTCGATCGCGGCAGTTTGGCCGAGCAGGAAATATCCGGGCGATTTCGAAATGCAGATTCCAGGCCGGTTCGGTGTGGAGCATTTCGGCTCCTTGACGACGATCGAGGAGAAATTCCGCCGCCATTTCGGTTTGCCGGCGCATGAACCGAGAGAGGACGGCGAATCGATCGCGCCGGAAAGCCGAGCGTCGACAAGCGGATCCGACGCCGACCGAACCCCTGCCGATTGAGGCCGGCGTCCGGGCGGACAGCGCGCCGCCGCCACGTCCGCAAGCGAAGCGAGCGACGCCAATGCGAACCCGCGTTTTCGCAGCGGCGCGAATATCGCCACAATCGATCCACTGAGCCTCGTCCCGCGGCCGGTCTTCCCATGCCATTGCGCCTTCCCCCTGCCGGTCGCGTTTCCGGACTGCTGCATTCCGACGCGGATTCGCTGCGCAGCACCGGCAGCCGCGCGCTCGTTTCGTTCCGGCAGCGGCCGTTGCTCAACGGCGGTGCGGCGCTGAGCGAGCTGCAGCACATCAACACTCAGAAGTCGTCGGCCGCACGCGGGGCCTGCCGTCCCCTGTCCAGCATGGGGCCGGCGCTGACCCCATGGGGCAGCCTGGCGCCGCCGACGCCGCTGCAAAGCCTCCATCCCGGCCCCCGTGCACGACAGCCGGCCACGATCCTCGGCCATCCACCCGGGCCGGGGGAGCAGTCGTTGGTCTGGCGCTCGTTCGGCGGCAAATTCGGCATCGTCGCGCGCAACGGCAAACCCAAGATCGTCGACGACCTGAACCAGGTCGATGACGCGCTGCGCCGCAGCGGCATCCCGTGGAACACCCGGGATCGGGCGACCCGCAAAGAACTTCGGGAATCGTTGTCGGACCTGGAATCCCAGGGATTGGAAATCTGCAGCAAGCGCCCCCCGATGAGCCGCCAATGCCCGGCCATGTGGTTCGGCGACGGCGGTTTCTGCGTGCGTGTCCCCTTCCAAGGCGATCGGAAAGTCGCCAGCCTGCGAGAGGTCAGGGACCTGCTCAACGGCCAGCTCGACTCCTGCGTCGGCGACGCCCAGGATCCGGAGGCGACGCAGATGGAAGCGCTGCGGTCGCAGCACGGCATCGACATCACGCCGCTGGTGCTGGACGGGCGGGTGATCGGCCACGTGTTCGGCGGCGGCAAGGAGAATCCGACCCTGATGCTGTCTTGCCACGGCAACGGCAAAAGCAAGGGCGGACCCCGCGAGTTCGAGAAACCGGCGACGATGGATTTCAATTTCGCGGCGCCGAGAAACACGGTGTTGGGCTCGTCCACGGTCAACTACCTCCAGGACTTCAGGAACGGACGCGTTTCTTTCGACGATCCGTCGCAGACCTGCGATCAGCCGGGCGCCAAGATGATCGACTACCGGCTGAGCGGCCGCATCGGAACGAAAAAGGATCAGATGGCCGAGCTGGTCGGCGCGATGAAACGCGATCCGGCCCGCAAGCAGTTCGACACGGTCTTGCTGAATCAGTCCGAGAAACTGCGTTTTTCCGATTTCCTGCGCGCGGTCGAACAAACCTTCGGCGACGACACCTACCAGAAAATGGTGTGCCATTTCTGCCGCCCCGAGCAAGCCGACGCGCCGCGCGTCCGCCCCCGGGGCGGCCCGCCTCCCGCGACGGGCGTGCCGTCCGCCGAGGCGACCACCGAGGCGTCACGCCGCGAAGAGGCGCGCCGGGCGTTGGCATCGTTCATGGACGCCTCGGTCGGTGCGGCCGCGCACACCTCGGCGGCGGCGGAAAGCGGCCCCTCGGCGAAGCCGGCTCCAGGCGTGCGGGCATCGGCGCGGGCACGGGACGTCGCGGCGGAACCTGCCCGGCTCATCGCGACGCTGCGGCCCAAATACGCCAGGGAAGCCTCCGGCGCGGTTTTCGGGACCAAGGTGCTGCACCTGAGCGAACGGGCACGCCGGAAATACCGGGTCACGTTCGACCAGAAAGGGCGCATGTGGGTGCCCGATCCGAACTACAACTACAAAAGACTGAAACTGCTCGATTCAAGCCGCGCCAAACCCGTTTTCGGCATGAAAGCAGGGCGCGCCATCGTCGCGCGGGGTCTCGACGGCCACTACTACGCCTGCACCAGGCAGGCGGTCGGGAAATTCCACCATTCGAGTTTCCTGGCGGGCGACGACGGCCTCTTTTTCGGCGAATGGGTCGCGCACAAGGGCGTTTTGCGGGAAATGAACCCGAAGAGCAACCATTACCGCACCACCCGCGCCCAGATGGACAGCACGCTCGACGACCTGCGGTCGAAAGGCGCGTTGAAGGGGGGCTTCAAGCCCGACTACGGCGTGTTGGATGAACCGGCGGCGGCGCCCTCCGTCAGCTCGACCCCGAAGAACGACGGCTCGCCTCGCCTGCCCGCGCACCTGCGCATCCCGATGACCATGCTGTTGAGGGACGTGAAGGACGTGGCCGCGTTCCAGGGCCTGCCCGCCCAGCATGCCGACCAGCTCTGGGCGCAGTATGCCGACGAGGAAATCCACGACATCGTCGACGCGCTGCAGTTCGCGGCCGACCATCCGAACTTGAATTTCCTGTCGTTGATGCCGGAGATCGGGCAGCCGAACCGCGAGATCCATTCGTTCCTGTGCAAGACGCTCGCGTCCATCCGCGAAGCCGCCGCCGTCCGGGAAGACATGGCGCGCGGAGCCGTCGAGTAGGCGCGGCCCCGGCCCGCATTGACGCGCTCGCCCGCGGCGCCCAAAATCCGCCCCCTTTCACCCTTCGCGTGCGACATTCGTCGACTCCATGCCGGCTGCCGATTCCTTCGACCTTTCCAATGGGCCCACCGGCGCCGACGCCTATTGCGCGATCGATTTCGGCACCTCCAACTCGGCAGTCGCCGTCCCGATGCCGGACGGCATGGAGCTGGTGCCGCTCGAGCCCGGCCACGGCGAGCGCGGCCGCACGATGCCGACCGCGGTGTTCTACGTCGCCGAAGGCCCCGACCTGCACGCCCTGCCCAAGCTGTATGGCCGCGCCGCGGTCGCCGCCTATGTCGACGGCACCGACGGCCGCCTGATGCGATCGATGAAGAGCGTGCTCGGTTCGGCGCTGATGGAGCAGCACACCGACATCGGCGCCGGCCGCTCGGTCGCGTTCGGCGACGTCATCGAAAGCTACCTCCTGCACCTGAAGCGCGCCGCGCAGGCCCATGCCGGCCGCGGCATCGACCGCGTCGTGCTCGGCCGGCCCGTGTTCTTCGTCGACGGCGATGCGGCGCGCGACG
>JBEVLR010000146.1:0-9909 GCA_040509075.1 Burkholderiaceae bacterium
GTTGTCACGCCAGTGGCATTGCCGAGTAGCTAAGTGCGGAAGAGATAACCGCTGAAAGCATCTAAGCGGGAAACTCGTCTCAAGATGAGTCTTGCCGGGGACTTGATCCCCCTGAAGGGTCGTTCGAGACCAGAACGTTGATAGGCTGGGTGTGGAAGCGCAGTAATGCGTTAAGCTAACCAGTACTAATTGCCCGTGAGGCTTGACCCTATAACTTTGACTCCACGTCAAAGCGTGTTTATGCCCTCTGTCGGCATGCAATCATAAAGATTCGACCCTATTGAATTGGCTTGGCCGTCCCTCGACGACCAGGCATCCTGTTAAGCCTGATGACCATAGCGAGGTGGTCCCACTCCTTCCCATCCCGAACAGGACAGTGAAACGCCTCTGCGCCGATGATAGTGCGGGTTCCCGTGTGAAAGTAGGACATCGTCAGGCCCCATCCCACGCACCACGCCCGAGCTCCTCGCTCGGGCGTCTTGCTTTGCGTTCTCAACTTGTCAACTTCCCCCTCGTGCACGGCACTCAATGACTGCCAGCCGTAAGCAAAATACTTAGCTGTCGTTCAGGCTTCCGATATCAACAACAGCACCCCTTGCTTCGCCCATAGATCCGCCTCCTCGCGCAACAAATATGCCGTCCGCGGATGACGTTCCGACCAGTCCAAGGAAAACTCCAAATGCGCTTCGTGGCCCTCTCGCCGCAGCTTCAGACCTCTGGCGTCAACTTCGCCTCGCGCATGGCACTCGATCACTGCAAGCCGTAGGCAGAGTATTTGCCAAGCGGTGGCTTCGCGCGTGAGCGCCGCCTCGATCTTGCGCAATCCGCCGCGCTGGCCCAATACCAGTTCTCCAAGGCGACGCTGCTGGCTTTGAGAGAAACCCGGCGCGTCCACATGCGAGACGATGTAGGCGCTGTGACGGTGGTGGTCGTGGTGCGACACCATCAATCCCAACTCATGCAACGCGGCCGCCCAGCGAAGCTCTTTGCAGGCTTCGTCGCCGGCGTTAGGCCACACGTCGCCGAACAGCCGTTGCGCCGCTTCGCCGACACGGGACGCCTGTGCAAGATCCGCATGGAAACGATGCTGCAGCTCGGCGACGGTGGCGTCCCGTAGATCGTGCCCACTCGCTTGGTGGCCCGCGGCCAAGCGCTCGCTCAGGTCGACGATCACGCCCTGGCGCAACGCGCCTTTCGCCGGCATCAGTTCGTCGAGTCCGAATTGGACGGCGATCGTGTACAGGATAGCGAGCCCGCCCGGAATCACCGCGCGCCGTTCCGGCTTCATGCCGGGGATGTCGAGCCGGTCGAGGTGACCGCATTCGATGCAGCGTTCGATCAACCAGCGCAGTCCGTCCGGCGTGATCCGACCGTCGCTCTTGCCGTTTGCGCGCAACACGTCCGACACGGCGCCTGCCGTGCCCGACGATCCCAACGCTTCACGCCAATGTCGCCGTGAGAACGGCACCAGCGCTTCTTCGAGCTCAGCGCCGGCGGCCACCTGCGCTGCACGGAACGCCGTGCGCGTGCAGCGGCCGTCCGGGAAGTAACGCATCGACAAGCTCACGCAGCCGACCTGAAACGACTCCGCCACGCGAGGAGTGCGGCCGTGGCCGAGAATCATCTCGGTGGAGCGTCCGCCAATGTCGATCACCAGGCGAGGCTTGGGGGACGGTTGAAGGAAAGCTACGCCCGCGTAGATCAACCGCGCTTCCTCGCGCCCCGAGATGATTTCGATCGGTTGTCCCAGCACGGCTTCGGCGCGCACCAGGAACTCGTCGCGGTTGCGCGCTTCCCGAAGCGTTTGCGTCGCCACCGCGCGCACCTGCATCGGCGCGGACGATTTCAGGTTCTGCGCGAAGCTCGCCAAGCATTTCAAGCCCCGGTCCGACGCTTCTTCGGTCAGCATGCCGTCGACATCCAGCCCGGCTCCCAGCCGGACGGCTTCCTTCAGGTACAGATGACGCCGATAGCGGCCGTCCTGGACTTGGCCGATCTCAAGGCGAAAACTGTTGGAGCCCATGTCGATCGCAGCGAGGGGGCCGACGGCGGCGGGGGAGGTCAGAGACATGCCCGCGATTGTGCCCTGCGAAGAGTCTTCCTCCGGGCCCGCGCAGCGGCGCATGGCGGCGGTGGAGCCGTTGCCGATGAGCTGGCCTGATGCCGTCGGCCCACCCGCGCTTCGTGCACAGGGAAAACTAGCGCACCACCAGCACCGGCAAGTTGCTATGCGTCAGCACCCGCGATGTTTCGCTGCCGATCAGCAAGGCGCCGACGCCGCGGCGGCCGTGCGACGCCATCACGATCAGATCGCATCCGTTGGCCTTCGCGTGGTCGAGGATCGCTTCCCAGGGGTGCGTCGCTTCGACCGTGAACGCTTCGCAGCCCAAATCGGCCGCGGCCGCCGCCTCGACGACTTCGGCGACCCGCTTGCGCGCGATGCGTTCCTGCGCCTCAAGGAACGCCTGGGGCGGGATCGGCTGCATCTCGGAGATCGCGCTGTAGGGGAACGGTTCCCTGACGGTGATCGTGCTCAGTTTCGCGTTCAACGCGCGCGCGAGATGGATGGCGGTGGAGACGGCCTTTGCGGTGATCTCCGTGCCGTCGGTCGGGATCAGGATGCTGCGGTACATGAGTTGCTCCTTCAACGGGCGGGGCGCCGTTCAGCCAACGGCGACGGGTCGCGACGGATCCGACGACCACTCGCTCCATGAGCCCGGATAAAGCGCCGCGCCGGACAATCCGGCGATCTCCATCGCCAGCAGGTTGTGGCAGGCGGTGACGCCCGAGCCGCATTGGTGGACGACGTCCGCCGGCGTTGCGCCGAACGCCTCGAACGCGGCCCGCAGGTCGGCGGCGGGCAGGAAACGGCCGTTCGCGTCGAGATTGTCTTTGAAGAAACGCGAGCGGGCGCCCGGAATATGGCCGGCTCTCGCATCCAGCGGCTCGACATCGCCGCGGAAGCGTTCTCCGGCGCGCGCGTCCATCACCGTGACCCGGCCCAGCGACGCCAACAGCGCGTCTGCCGTGATGGACCGCACCAGGCTGTCGGCGAGCGGATAGGGCGCGGCGTCGGTGATCCGACCTTCGCCGGCTTCGATCGCGCCGCCTTCGGCTTTCCACGCGGCCAGGCCGCCATCGAGAACGCTGACCGCGGGGTGGCCGGCCCACAGCAGCATCCACCAGGCCCGAGCCGCATACATGCCGCCTTGCGCGTCGTAGACGACCACGTGCCGCCGCGGCATGACGCCCAACCTGCCCAGCGTTGCGGCCCAGTCGGCGCGGACGGGCAGCGGATGACGGCCGTTGCGGCCCGTTTTCGCGCCCGCCAAGTCATGATCGAGATGCGCGTAGGCCGCGCCGGGCAAATGCGCTTGGGCGTAGGCGCGGCGGCCGGCCGCCGTGTCGGCGAGATCGAAGCTGCAGTCGATGATCGCCGGCGCCAGGCCGCCGGCGCAGGCGTCGATCAATTGCCGCGCCGACACCAGCGGAGCGGGAAGCGGGGAAAGGCGGGGCGAGGTCGATTCAAGGGTCATGTTGAAATGTCCGGTGGCGGTTGCAGGGAGTCCGGCGCGGAGGCCGACAAGGTCGTGGCGCTCAAGCGCGACGCGGCGAGGCCGGCCGCGACGATCAGCAAGGTGCCGACCGTCGCGGCCCATGTGAGCGGGTCGTGGAACAGCCAGACGCCGTAGGCGAACGAAAACGCGATGCCGAGGTATTGCAGGCAGGCGTTCGTCAGCGGACGCCCCAGCGCGTAGGCCCGCGTCATCAGCACCTGCGCCGTCGTCGCCAGCGCGCCGATGGCCAGCAGGAGCAATATACCCACCGGAGTATGGCGGTGCCATCCGCCGGCGGCGCCGATCGCGAAGCCGGCCAGCAGGCCGCCGAAGGAGAAATAGAAGACGATGCGGATATCGGGCTCTCCGGCGCGTCCGAGCGTGGTGACCTGCAGGTAAGCGAGCGCGGACAGCATGCCCGACGCGAGGCCGATCACGCCCGGCGCGAGCTGATCGCGCGCCAGCGCCGGCTGCAGCACCGATGCCACGCCGGCGAAGCCGACGAGCACCGGCAACACCAGCCGCGGGTCGACGCGCGGCGCGCCCGCCACGACCGCGCCGCCGACCAGGAACATCGCCATCCAGACCGACGACATGTAGTTCAGCGTCACCGCGGTCGCGAGCGGCAGGTGGGCAATCGAATGGAACCACAGCGTCAGCGCCGCGACGCCGATGGCGCTGCGCCACGCATGCATGCCCGGAACCCGGGTCCGCAGCGAAATCCCGCGCGCGCGCGCGAACAGCGCGATGCCCATCACCCCCACGAGCCCGCGGTACATCACGATCTCGGCGGCCCCATAGGTGGCCGACGCGAGCTTCACGCACACCCCCATCGTCGCGAACAGGAATGAAGCCGAGACCATCAACAAGGCAGGAGACATCCGAGGATTCTCGCCCATGCGGCTTCCTTCGCGCAGGTTCGCGGCGCCCTTCAGCGCCTGGACAGCGCTTGCCGGCACCACTGGTGGAAATGCCGCATGCCGTCTTCCAGCGGGCTCTGGTACGGGCCGGCCTCGTCGTCGCCGCGCTCGAACAAGGCTTTGCGCCCGGCGTCCATCCGCAGGGCGATGTCGTCGTCCTCGGCGCAAGTCTCGAAGTACGCGGCCTGCCCGGCGTCGATCAGTTCGCGTTCGAACGCCGCGATCTCCTCGGGATAATAGAACTCGACGATGTTGGTGGTCTGCTGAGGCCCCTTCGGATGCAGCGTGGAGACCACCAGCATGTGCGGATACCACTCGACCATGATGTTCGGGAAGTACGTGAGCCAGATCGCGCCGTGGCGCGGCGGCTTGCCGGCGCGGAACGCGAGCAGCGCTTCCTGCCATCGGCGGTAGGCGGCGCTGCCCGGGCGCGACAGCGAATCGGCCACGCCCACGGTCTGCACGGAATAGGCGGCGCCGAATTCCCACGCCAGGTCGTCGCAGCTGACGAAGCCGCCGAGCCCCGGATGGAATGGTCCGACGTGGTAGTCCTCGAGATAGACCTCGATGAAAGTCTTCCAGTTGTAGTCGCACCGCTGCACATGCACCTTGTCGAGCACGTAGCCGGCGAAATCGAACTCGGCGCGCGGACGGAGCGCGGCGAGATCGCCGGCGATGTCGCGGCCGTTGTCCTCGAACACCAGGCCGTTCCACGCGCGTGTGCGGTAGCGGTTCAGGTGAAGGCAGGGATCCTGATCGAAACGCGGGGCGCCGATCAGCCGGCCCTCGAGGTCGTAGGTCCAACGATGCAGCGGACACACGATGTTGGCGGCGTCCCGGCCGCGGCCGCGCAGCATCACGGCTTGCCGGTGGCGGCACACGTTGGACAGCAGCCGCAGGCCGCCGTCCTGCGCGCGCACCAGCACCCGCCCTTCGCCCTCCTGAGGCAGCGCGTAGTAATCGCCGATTTCGGGAACCGCCAGCTCGTGCCCGAGATATCTCGGGCCGTGATGGAAGATGAGCTCCTGTTCGCGGCGGAACAGGTCGTCGTCGAAATAGCTGGAAACGGAAAGTTGCGAGCGTGCGCGCTCCAGAGCTTCAAGCGTGATGCTCAGGCCCGACATGATCCCCCGGATCTCCAAAAAACCAGTGCCAATTCCCCGCCGCGGGCTTCGCGGGTGGAGCTGCGACGGCTGAGGTCGCCGCCGGCGCCGCGTGCGATGCCGGCGGCGTGGGCCGCCATGGATCCGGTTTGCGTGGTCCGTGCCGGCCGCCGAAAAGCGAAGCACGCGGCATGCCTGACGCCGGCGTAACCCAGTATCTTAACCGGCCCGGCGGGTGGCCTCGACGGGCGGCCCGCCGGCGCGGCCGCGTCGAAAATGGTGCATCCCGTTGCAAAGGCCGTGCGTGAACGGGCCCCGGCTGACTACAATTCCCATTTGTCCGCGCCGCTGCCGATGCCCAGTTCCGAATCATCTTCTTCCGCCGAGATGCCTGCGAGCTTCGAAGACGCCCAGGCGGAACTCGACGACCTGGTGCGGGCGATGGAGGCCGGCCAGATGCCGCTGGATCGGTTGCTGAGCGCCTACAAGCGGGGCGCCGAGCTGCTGGAGTTCTGCCGCTCCAGGCTCGATGCGGTCGAAGAGCAGGTCAAGGTCCTGGAGGAGGGCCAGCTGAAGCCCTGGATCCGCACATGAAGATCGACGACTTCTCCCGCTGGGTGCGAGGGCGTCAGGACGAGGTCGAGCGCGCGCTCGAGCGGTGGGTGCCCGACGACACGCCGGCCGGACTCGGAGCGGTGATGCGTTACGCGGTGCTCGATGGCGGCAAGCGCTTGCGTCCGTTGCTGGTGATGGCCGCCGCCGAAGCGACCGCCGGCGACCCGGCCTGCGCGTTGCGCGCCGCGGTGGCGGTCGAGCTGATCCACGCGTATTCGCTGGTGCACGACGACATGCCCTGCATGGACAACGACGTGCTCCGCCGCGGCAAGCCCACCGTGCACGTGAAGTACGGCGAGGCCCAGGCGATGCTCGCCGGCGACGCGATGCAGGCGCTCGCGTTCGAGGTGCTGACTCCCGACGACGGCATCGGGCCGGCGCTGGCCGCGCGCCTCGTGAGCCTGCTCGCGCGCGCTTCGGGCCACGCGGGCATGGCCGGCGGTCAGGCGATCGACCTCGCCAGCGTCGGCCGGAGCCTGGACGAAGCCTCGTTGCGCGACATGCATCGCCGCAAGACCGGCGTGCTGCTGCAGGCCAGCGTGATGATGGGGGCGGCGTGCGGCCGCGCGGACGCCACCGCGCTGGCGGCGCTCAGCGAATACGGCGCCGCGGTGGGCCTCGCCTTCCAGGTCGTCGACGACGTCCTGGACGTCACCCAGGCCTCCGAGGTGCTCGGCAAGACGGCCGGCAAGGACGTCGACCAGAACAAGCCCACCTTCGTGTCGCTGCTGGGCCTGGACCAGGCGCAGCGCTACGCCTGCACGTTGCGCGATCAGGCGCATGCGGCGCTGGCGCGCAGCGGGTTGGGGCAGGCCGCCTACCTGGCGTGCCTCGCCGACAAGGTCGTGGAGCGCGACAATTGACGATCGTCGCCGCCGCTCTCGCGCTGCGGGCGCGTCTTTTGCCCTTGGCCCCGAACGCATCATGAACAACACCTTCCTCGCGACGATCGCCAGTCCCGCCGATCTGCGGCGCCTGTCCCGGGCCGATCTGCGGACGCTTTGCGACGAATTGCGCCAGTACGTCCTGCACAGCGTCAGCCGCACCGGCGGGCACTTGTCGAGCAACCTCGGCACCGTCGAACTCACGGTCGCGCTGCATTACGTGTTCAACACGCCTTACGACCGCCTCGTCTGGGACGTCGGCCACCAGACCTACGCGCACAAGGTGCTCACCGGCCGCCGCGACGACATGGCGACGCTGCGCATGTACGGCGGGCTGTCGGGTTTCCCCAAGCGCGACGAGAGCGAGTACGACACCTTCGGCACCGCGCACTCGTCGACTTCGATCTCGGCCGCGTTGGGCATGGCGCACGCCGCCAAGCTCAAGGGCGAAGACCGCAAGGCCGTCGCGATCATCGGCGACGGCGCGATGACCGGCGGCATGGCGTTCGAGGCGATGAACAACGCCGGCGTTTCTTTGGCCGACATGCTGGTGGTGCTGAACGACAACGACATGTCGATCAGCCCGCCGGTCGGCGCGTTGAACCGCTATTTCGCGCGGCTGATGAGCGGCAAGTTCTACTCGAAGGCGCGCCAGGGCGCGAAGTCGGTGTTGAAGAACACGCCGCTCTACGAATTCGCGCGCCGCTTCGAGGAGCACACGAAGGGCATGGTCGTCCCGGGCACGATCTTCGAGGAGTTCGGCCTCAACTACGTCGGCCCGATCGACGGGCACGATCTCGATTCCCTGATCCCGACGCTGGAGAACCTGCGCGTGGCCAAAGGCCCGCAGTTCCTGCATGTGGTCACGAAGAAAGGCATGGGCTACAAGCTCGCCGAAGCCGATCCGGTCAACTACCACGGGCCCGGCAAATTCGATGTCGCGGTCGGCCTGCAGAAGCCGGCCACCCCGCCGAAGCAGACGTTCACGCAGGTGTTCGGCGATTGGCTGTGCGACATGGCCGCGGCCGACAGGCGCTTGATCGGCATCACGCCGGCGATGTGCGGCGGCTCCGGCCTGAGCGATTTCGAACGGCGGTTCCCCGACCGCTACCACGACGTCGGCATCGCCGAGCAGCACGCCGTCACGTTCGCCGCCGGCCTGGCCTGCGAAGGGCTGAAGCCCGTCGTCGCGATCTACTCGACATTCCTGCAGCGCGGCTACGATCAACTGATCCACGACGTCGCGATCCAGCGCTTGCCGGTCGTCTTCGCGCTCGACCGCGCCGGCATCGTCGGCGCCGACGGGCCCACGCACTGGGGGGCCTACGACATCGCCTACATCCGCTGCATTCCGAACATGAGCCTGATCGCGCCGGCCGACGAGCGCGAGTGCCGCCGCGCGCTCAGCACCGCCTTCGCGCAAGACCACCCGGTGGCCGTGCGGTATCCGCGCGGAGCCGGCGCCGGCGTGGCGCCCGAGCCGGCGCTCGACCTGCTCGAGTGGGGCAAGGGCGAGATCCGGCGGGAAGGGCGCCGCATCGCGATGCTGGTGTTCGGCTCGCTGCTGTACTCGGCGCTGGAAGCGGCTGACAAACTCGACGCCACGGTCGTCAACATGCGTTTCGTGAAGCCGCTCGACGTCGAACTGGTGTTGGCCGTCGCCCGTGGCCACGAAGCGATCGTCACGATCGAGGAAGGCAGCGTCATGGGCGGGGCCGGCAGCGCGGTGCTGGAAGCGCTGGCGGCCGCGGGCGTCCAGGTCGCGGTGCTGCAGCTGGGGCTGCCGGATCGTTTCGTCGAACACGGCGACGCTGGTCGCCTGGTGCATGAATGCGGTCTCGATGCAGAGGGCATCGAGCAGTCGGTGCGCCGCCGCTTCGGCCCTTCTTTGGCCGTGGTGCGGCCGACGGCGGTCAACGGCTGACGCGCCGCGCGCCGTTCGGCCTGTTTTCTCGCGGGCCGCACGCGCCTCGACGCTGCATCGGGGTCGCATCCAGGTCGTGTCCCGACGTCCACCAGGGCGTGAAGGAGGTGAGTCCGACAACCCTGGCGACGCGCGGAAGCTGGACGTTCCGACCGTGGGCAGCCGAGGCGCCGCGTCGACCTGCCAGGCGCGACGCCGTGGGTCTTCGGTTCACTGCGCACGTTGGCCGCTTTCGTGGCCGCCAAGGACATCGGTCGGCGCTTGGCCCCGAGGTTCGGTGGCCGCCTTCTCGGGTCAGACCGCCTGCATGCGGCCCAACATCGTCGATTGGACCTTCATCATCACGCCTTCTCCGGCGGCCGTCAGGCGCAGCGTGCCGCCGTTCCACTCCAGCCAGCGCAGCGCGACGAAGTGGTCGATGGTCTTTTCGGGAATGTCGCGCGCGCGACGCCGAGACAGCGCGTCGACGGTGGCCAGCAGGGAGTCGTGCAGCGCGGTGTTGATCTTGACGATGGCGGCGGGTGTCTTCATGAGGTCTTTTCTCCAGCGAATGGAGCGACGATATCGGCTGGCTTTCGTCCGCGGCGTCGGAGCGGGCGGCTTCCATTTGTAGGACGGCGCGCCGCGCGCTCGCCGGGTCGACCTGCGGGCCGGCTCGACGGCCGAACGGCCCTCACCCGATGTTGCCGTGCTCCAAGGCCCGCGCCGCCCGCAGCGCGGTGTCCCAGGTGCGCTGGGGCAGGTGCCCGCGCAGGCGTTCGATCAGCAGCGCCACCACATCGTCGTCGATCCGGTGGCCGACGAACGGGATCACGTCGGCCGTCACGTAGGATCCGATACTGGCTCCCGCCGGTCGCGTCCGACTGGGCCGGCGCCGCGACGCTGACGATGAACGCGGTTGGAAAT
>JBEVLR010000147.1:0-5082 GCA_040509075.1 Burkholderiaceae bacterium
CCCTACGCGCTGCCGGACGACACCCCCTGAGCGGCGGCGCGGGCCCCGAGAGCGCATGATGGCCAACGCCCCGCCCGGTCGCTCGCTGCTCGTTTGCGTCTACTACCGGATCGCGGCCGGAGACACCGCAGCGGCCATCCGGGCCGTGCGTGAATTCCAGCGCACATTGCCGTCCGGCATGGTCGCGGACGACGCGCAAGTGCTCTTACGATGCGAACTGCCTCCTGTCGTTCCCGATTCGCCCGACGGCCCGGCCGATGCGGCCGCCGCCGAGCACACCCTGATGGAAACCTACCGCCTCACCTTGCCTGCGCCAGCGGGAAGCGCCGCCGCGAACGCCGCCGTCCGCACGCTGCTGGCCGCGCTCGACGCGGCTGCGGGCCCCCTGCTCGCGCTGCGGCTCGGCGCCCGCCACGTCGAACTTTTCGCACCATGTGCCTCGTAGCGCTCGCGGTCGACGAGAACCGGCGATTCCCATTGGTGATCGCCGCCAATCGCGACGAATCCTTCGATCGGCAGGCCGCGCGCCTGGCCTGGTGGGCCCCCGACGAGGGCGGCCCGCAGATCCTCGCCGGGCGCGACCTGTCCGCCGGCGGGACCTGGCTGGGGATCAGCGCCGCCGGACGCCTCGCGCTGCTGACGAACGTGCGCCGCCGCACTGCGCATGATCCGGGCGCGCCGAGCCGAGGCATGATCGTGCCTGCCTGGCTGCGCACCGAACTTCGGCCCGACCAGTTCTGGATGCAGACCTCGCTGCTGGGCTACGCGCCGTTCAACCTGATCGCCGCCGACTTCCGGCGCGGCGAATGCTTCTTCGCCAGCAACGAGAGCGCGATGCCGCGTCGGATCGAACGCGGCATCGTCGGCCTGTCGAACGCGTCGCTCGACACCCCGTGGCCCAAGGTGTCGCGCCTCAAGCATGAATTGGGCGAGGCGCTGGCCGACGCCGAATCGGTGGACGCCTTGTCGCTGCGGCTGTTCGCGGCGCTGTCCGACCGCACCGTCGCGCCCGACGACCGGCTGCCCAGCACCGGCATCCCGCGCGACCAGGAGCGCCTGCTGAGCCCCGCGTTCATCCGCACGCCCGACCTGAGTTACGGCACGCGCTGCTCCACCGTGATCATCACGGAGAAGTCGAGGCGCCAGCTGGTGACGCACGTGTTCGAACGCACCTTCACGGCCGGCCCGGGGGTCGCGTTGCTGCGTCGGGCGTTGCTGAAGGACTGGCCGCCGCGCTACGCCGACCGCCTGCGCAGCCCGGTCGAAATGACCAGCATCGACGAAACCGAGATCGACGCCGCCGGCGCCGCGTTCCGCGGCGAGATGCCGCCCCCGAAACGAACGCGCGTGCGCAGCCTGCTCAAGCCGGCCAGCAAGTGAGGGCCCGCGCCGCGAGGTCCCTGGAACACGCGTTCCGCCACGGCGCACCGGCGGGCCGACGGGGCCCGACGCGCGGCGCGGATCACCCGCCCGCCGCCACCACGCCGATCACGAACACGCCGTACAGCGCGCAGAGCGACATCAGCCGCTTCGCGGTCAACGCGCGCCGGCGCAGCAGCAGCAGCATCACGGCGATCGCGGCCATCGTCACGGCGGCGGCCCACAACAGCTGGCGATCGAGCAGCCACGGCGTGAAAAAGATGCCCAGCGCGCTCGGCACCGTGGCTTGGATCATCATCGCGCCGCTGATGTTGCCGAGCGCCAGGGAGGTCTTGCCCTGGCGCACCCAGATCACCGCGTTCAGGATTTCGGGCAGCTCGGTCGCGATCGGGCTGAGCAACAACGCGCACAGCTGCGGCGACAGGCCCAGCCATGGGCCCACCGCCTCGAGCTGTCGCACGAACAGCTGCGACGCGCCGAAGATCACCGCCAGCGCGGCGACCGACTGCAGCAAGGCCCAGGCGGCCGAAGGATCGTCGGCATGGGGCCGGATCTTGAGCGCTTCGCGCCCGTCGCCGGCCCGCTCGTCCGCGGCATGGCCTTCGCTGCTCAACTCGCGCCACACATAGGCCCCGTAAGCCGCCACGAACAGCGCGCCGAGCCACGGCTTCCACGCGAACGCGATCATGCCGAGCGCGACTTTGAGCGCGAACACGGCCAGGAACCAGCCCTGATCGCGGCTGAGCCGGGCGGCGTTGAATTGCTGCTCGATCGCTTTGTCGCGATGCCGGCGGCCGAGCAGGAACACCAACCCGACGACCGAGTAGGCGACGGTCGACAGCGCCAGCGGGCCGCCGAGCGCGGCGCCAACGCCGATGTCTTGCTGCGCCTGCGTCTTTCCGAACACGACGGCGACCAGCGTGACGACGCTCTCGGGCAGCGCCGTGCCGAACGCCGCGAGGACGGTGCCCACCGCGGTCCGCGACACGCCGAAACGGTGGCCGACCCACTCGATGCCGTTGACGAAGTATTCGCAGGCGAGATAGATGACCAGGGCGGATGCCAGCAGCAACGCGGCGGCGAGCGTCATCGAGTCCCCTCGCCCGGAGCGCTCGCGGCGGCGGCGGGACTCATCGCTTCGGATGCGCGAGGAAGAAGCGCAGCATCTCGGCGCTCGCGTCGGGCCCGCGCGCGTCGGTGAAAGAGCCTTCGGCCCGGCCGCCCGACCAGGCATGGCCGGCGCCGCGGATCGTCCACTGCTCGGCCCGCACGGCGCCGTCGGCGTCCATCCACTGGCGACGCGAGAACTCCCGCCCCGCCGTGCCGGACTCCCGGCGTTCCTCGCTGGTCGCCGGCAGGCCCATCGCCTCGATCACGCGGCTGGCGTTGACCGCGTGGACCGTGGGGTCGGCGTCGCCGTGGAAGACGATCGTCGGCGGCGCCGCGCCGGCCCGGTCCGCTCGGCGCACCGGCGCCGGGCCGCCCTGCATCGCGGAGAACGCGGTCTGCACGTCGACGGCCGAACCGGTCGGCAAGCCCGAATGCACGCCGACGGCCGCGAACAGCTCGGGGTAGGCGTCGCCGAGGATCGCCGCCATCGCGCCGCCGGCCGACAGGCCCGCGACGTAGACGCGATCGGCGTCGATCCCGTGGCGTGCGATCACGTCGCGCACCATGCCCGCCAGGATGCCCGGCTCGCCCTGGCCGCGCGCCTGGTGGTGGCGCTCGAACCAATTCCAGCAGCGCGAACCGTTCGAACGCGGCGCCTGCGCCGGGTAAAGCACGAGGAAGCCCCGCGCCCGCGCGAGCCCGTTCATGCCGGTGCCGCGGGCGAAGTCGTCGGGATCTTGCTTGCAGCCGTGCAGCATCACGACCAGCGGCAGCGGACGACCGTCGCGCGCGGGTTCGAACAGCCGGAAATCGCGTCCGCCGAGCTGGTTGCGGAAATGGCCGCTCGTGAACGACTCGGCCGCGTTCGCGTCCGCGTCCGCGGCGGGGCGGTCGGCGTCGACGACGCGCGCATCGACGTCGATCACGTCGCCGCCGCTTTCGTCGTGCCGCCCGGGCGAGGCGGCGTCGGCCGCCGCCGGCGACGCGATGCCCAGCGCGGAGCGGATCGCGAGCGTCGCTTCGGCCAGTTTGCCCAGGCGTATCAGCCTCGCGAATTGAGTCATCCTGCGTTCAACGTCGGAATTCATGGGGAGATCCAGCAGCCGGCGCGTCAGCGCATGCGCTCGGCGAGCGCGGCCTTGACCGCGGGAGAAGCGTGCAGCGAACCCAGCACCACCAAAGATTCGATGGTCGCCTGCGCCAGCTCGACGGAAACGTCGGTCGCGATCGACAGCAGGCCGAGGACCCGCAGCCGCAGCGTCTCGCCCGCCTTCCTCACCGCTTCGAGGTCGGCCGCGCCGAAATGCTGGATGCCCAGCACCAGCATCTGGCGGCTCACCACGGCGCGAACGGCCTCCGCATGCGAGGCGAGCTGGTTGCGGATCGCGGTGCGGATGAGGTCGGTGCGGTTGGCGTAGAAACCTTCCTGCACGAGCAGGTCGATCTGGCCGAGATCGACGAATCCCACATTGATCGTGATCTTCTCGTCGAGCGGCTTTCCGACGGCAGCGGTTCGCAGGGCAGGCATGAGGCCAGCATACCACCATCCAAGTGGATGGTTTAAAACAATGGGAATGTAGGGAATATTTGACTTTAGCTGTGCGGGCCGCTTGTCGAAGAAAGAACGAACCTGCGGATGTCGACGGATCGATCGGCACAACGCGCAACCCGACAAGGATTGGATATGAACCTCCGCTGGAAGCTGACTTCCGCATTCGGTGCCTCGCTCATCCTCGCCGTCGGCGCGGGATTGTTCGGCGTCGGACGATTGGACGCGGTCGCACAGGATTTTTCGAACGTGATCGACCGAGAGGTCGCGCAGGAACGGCTCGCTTCGAAAATGCTCGTGGAATTCAAGACGCAGGTCCAGGAATGGAAGGACGTGCTGTTGCGGGGAAAGGATCCGGCGCAACTGGACAAATATTGGACCGCGTTCCAAAAGCACGAAAGCCAGGTCCAAAGTTTCGCGCAACAGCTGCAGAGCCTGCTGCCGGCCGGTGAGGCGCGCGCGCTGACGGGCCAGTTCGCCGCCGCGCACATGACCATGGGGGCCAACTACCGCAAAGGTTTCGAGGCCTTCAAGGCCGCGGGGTTCGATTCCGCCGTCGGCGACGCCGCCGTGAAGGGGATGGATCGGGCCCCGGCCGGCTTGGTCGTCCAGGCCGGCGACAAGATCGCGACGACCGCCGCAGCCGCGGCCGCGGCCGCCGATGCGCAACGCCGGCACGCCACCGTGGTGAGCTTGGCCTTGATGCTGGCGGTCGTCTGCGCCGGCTTGGCCGGGGCCGTGCTGATCGCGCGCAGCGTGATCGGGGAGATCGGCGGCGAACCGGAGGACGCGCGCGCCGCGGCGCGACGCATCGCCCAGGGCGATCTGTCGGGGACGCTCGCCATCCGCGCCGGCGATTCGAGCAGCGTGTTCGCGGCGATGGGGCCTGTCAGAAATTTTGTGTGCGAGGCATTAAGAGCGACTAACAAAACCATGTCATCGCCAATTGGGTGGAAGGCGTTTGACGATGCATGAGAAGAAACAAAGAAGTTAGCGCGGCACTGTGGAAGCAACTCAAGCCGCTGCTGCCCGAGGTCAAGCCG